>PNLC01000002.1 GCA_013822885.1 Bradyrhizobium sp. | reverse complement strand
GGTCCCGAAACCCGACAAGCTTCGCGGGGTGGTATAACCCCAGAGGCTGAGCGCGCCGAAGGCTGTTGCCGAGATGAAGAACACCCGCGTGATCGAGGACTCCGTGTAGATGTGGAATATGGTCGACAATGAAATGCCGACCAAGACAGCATAGAGGAAGAACAATCCTCGCGCAGTTTGCACTGACAACGTGTTGATCCGGGCGCTGATAAAGAACACCAGCCCCAGTGGGGCCAGTATCAATACCCACATCAGCGGGCTTTGCAGCAATTCAGGGCCGGTGAACTGATAGGTCAGGAACGCAGCGACGCCGGTCAGGCCAACGCCCGCGGCCATGTAGTTGTAGACGCGCAGCATGTACTCACGCAGGCCGGCGTCTATGGCGACGGCGCCGGTAGCGGGAATTCCGGGGGCCGTTGTATTTCGATCATATTCCGACATGGTTCTAACCCTCCCCGATGCCGGCGACCGCGCCGGTACGCTTGCGGCGCTCTGAGGCCGCCGGATGAGTATCGCCCCAATATGACCAGAACGCCATGGCAAGCCCGACGAGGAACACCGCAGCCAGAATAAAGAACAGCGCGGATTGCTTGACCCACGAGATCGCCGGAACCGCCAGCGCCAACGCAAGTCCAAGAAAGCCGATTTGCAGTGACCGCAGGTGGACACCGGCGAGAAACGTTCCGAGAGCCAGCAGTACGAGAAGGATGAGACTGGTTGCCAGCGTTGGCAACAGTTGCTGCACGCCTGCAAGGAGCATGATGTTCATCGTCACAAGAACGGCCAGCCAATGCAGCGCCTGAGTCCACATCAGACGAAAGCGCGTATCCTTGTCTTCAAGTTCCGACCACTGGGTGACGACGCAGACGATGCCCATCACGATGGCCAGGAACTCCCAATAGCCGACGAGGGGCCGCTGTGAAATGTTGGTGTAGGCCACGCCCCCTATCGCCAGCGCAAGGATGGCAAGGAAAGGCAACTGCCGGCGAAGCAGGCTTGTCCTGCCGGCGTTGTGATCAACAGCATTGCTACCCGAAGACGCTTCAAGTTCTGTCATGGGCGATATGCGGTACTTGCCAGTCGCAGCGACGAGGTCCAGCGAAACTGCACCGCTGCAGCCCCGCGCAACATCAGATGATTACCTTAGTGGCGACGAGGAATTACCCTGAAACACAAGGCAGCCACTTGCGCGAAGGCGGCTGCAGCTCGTGAAACTGACATTTCTCGTACAAGCGGACGCTTTGCGCGTCCGCTTCGGCCACGGAATAGCCCTTACTTTCGCGGCCGCGGCCTACGGTGCAGAACCGATCTGCTTCCTTTCGCTCTCGCGCAGCGACTGCTTTTCCTCCTCGGTTAAAGCACCGACACCGACGATACGGACCGGGCCGTTGGGATTATAGGCTGGTGCACCGTTATCGCTGCGCTGTTCGCGCCTCTGGTCCTCGTCCTCGACGCCCGCGCCGCCGCCATAGCCCAGCACCTCGACAATAATCACGGAAGGACGCTCCTGTGGCGCGGCCTGGGTCGCATCCCTCAGCGCGTCGGATGCCGCCTTGTCCTTGGTCTCGACAGTCAGCGCGACCGTCGTCGTAGCCTTGGGCAGTCCCTTGATCTCGCCCGCGGCCTGGATGTTGTCGGCTCCACGGATCTCCAGTGCGCCGAGATAGATGTTACCGGAGCTTGAGATGCCGGCGTCGCCGGCGTTGATGATGCCGTTGGGTGCGTACAGGTCGACGTCCGCGACCGCCGCATCCAATGTGCCTTTCTGGGTCGAGATGCCGCTGCCGGTGAAACTCGGATTGAGATCGTAGGCGATGTTGCCATCGGTCGAGAGCCGATAGGTCCGCAACGGCGAAGTCAGCGATGATTTGCGTCCCTTGCCGGCATCGATGTCGCCGAAGGTCGACCAGATGGTGATCTCGCCGCCGCGCGCGGTGAGAATGCGCGATTTGTTGATGATGGTGCTGCCGCCGGTGAAGATGCGGATCTCGCCGCCATTGATGGTCAGGACGCCGTTCTTCTCGCCGGTCGCGCTCGATGACAGCGCGCTGACTTGCAGCATGCCGCCAGACGCGACGATGTCGACGTCGCCGCCGCGGTAGGTGCGGATCATCGAAACGTCCATGATGACGTCGCCTTGCCAGCCCTTGTTGCCGCGCTGCTCGGCGCCCGGAAACAGCCTGGCGATCGCGGCGTAGCCACGTTCGTAGCCGAGCCCCTGCCCGCCCAGGCCGGCGTCCTGGCCGCGACCGGCGGCGCGCAGCTCACGTGACAGCACGCGGTCGATAAATATCTTGCGATGGTCGGCAAAGCTCGGGTCCCGAAACGCAGCGAACGCTGTGGCCTCGGACAGCATCGCGTCACGAGTCACCACCCGCATGAAGGCGACGAGTTGATCGAAATACATCGACTTCCCGTTCTCGACCATGTAAGGCGGCATCAATGCGACGTTCGCGGGGTCGAGATAGGCGGCCGTGAAATCGTCGTAACGCGGCCCGTCCGCGGTCCCCGCGATGACGACGAGATCGGCGCCTTTCCTGGGCAAATAGGGATTGCGATAGGTGGGTGGCTCGATTCCGCTGGTCCCCGGTTTCTCGCCGTTCCCCACCGTCTGGATGCCGCCGCCCTTGCCGAGGAAGACGTCGCGGCCGGCTTCAACCAGCGCGAAACCTGGACCATCGATTGTGATGCGGCCGAGAGCGAGGTTGATGTCGCGGCCCGCCTGGAACAGGGTCAGGTCTGATGCATGATTGTTCTGGGTCGCCACCTTGATGTTGTTGATATCGCGGCCCGCCCGGAACCAGGTCTGCTCGGCAAAATACTGATAGAACGCCTGCCCGCTCGCCCCGTTGATATCGCCCGTGTTGGCGTAGATTCGGCTCGGCTCATAATCGTTCGCGTGCAGCAGGCCAGTGTCCTTGAAGGTATTCGCAGTGAAGACGCCGTCGAGACCCACTTCGTCGAGGGGGGCTCCTCCTGCCATGAACAAAGAGCGGACCGGCCGCAGAACTGTTCCCATTCTTTCGGGATTGACCGACGACAGCACAAGCGTCCTGTACAAGATGCCCTCCAGCCCCGCGCCGGATCTCGTTTGCGTAAGAAGGGTGACGGTATCTTGTGCCCAGAGATCGACGTTGCCGTAGGCGGATGGCCAGATCGCCATACCCCCCTGGATCGTGACGTCGCCTGCGGCGGCAATCATCTTGATGCGTGGCGGATAGAATACCGTGGTTGGGCCCGAGAGGCCGTTCGAATTTCCGGCCTTGTAGGTGGCCCACGCCGGCGCGGCGGAGGACAGGTAGCCCGATTGATTCCATAGATTGATGTCGCCACCCACCGACAGCAGTTCGAGTTCGGTCCTCTCCCCGTAGGTCGAGAAGTAGCCTTTCTGTGGATTGGAGGGTCTCCAGATGAATTGATAGTCTGCCTGGTCCCACATAGTCGGATTGCTGGCGGATCCAAGGTCGATCGAGCCGCCGGCCGTGACCTTGAGCGACGCGTCGCCCTGTCCCAGCAACGTACGGATCGCGACGTCGCGAGGCTGCTGCGATCCAGATCCGTCCGGATCAAAACTGACAATGCGGTTCGAGGTGATGGCCCGACCGGCTGAAATGATACCTGTGCCCTTGTCGACGTAGTAGATACCGCCGATGAGGTCGCGGCCGGTCGAGACCGAGAGGTCGCCACCGCCTGTGATGGCCGCGGTCCTGGCCTCCGACAAGGTGCGGCCGCCGCCGACGCGGCCCTGCGTCGGCGTAAAGGCCGAGACATTGACGATATCGCGGCGCGCCCCGACGGAGACATTTCCGCCGCCGAGCGCGGCGATGCCCTGCTCGAAGCGCGCAAAATTGATCCACCAGGCGGTCTGCCGGTTCGCGACGAACGAGCCGTCGGCGTTGGTTGCCCCGTCGCGCCAGAGCCAGTCGATGATCATCTGGTCGCTTGCCACCAGCGACTTGACGTCGTTCTGCGCGCTGACAACAACGTCGCCGCCTCCCTCGGTAAACACCGGTATGATGACGGGGGGCGGGTTGTTGGGATTGTTGGGCGTTGGATTGGTGGCGCCATAGTCCAGGGTGCCGGTGTACATGCCGCCCAGCGTCGGATCGGCAACGCGCGCGCCAGCCGTGTAGATGACCGCCTTCTGGTCGGCGAGCACGACATCGTTGCCTGCCACGACCGTGATCGAGCCGGTACCGGTGCGGACAATGGTGCCGCTGGCAAGCTTCACATTTCCGCTCGTGCCGCCAGCAAACGCGCCTATCGGCTGCACCGCGAGCGGGCTTGCACCATCGAGCGCAGCGCCGCCGACCAGTCGGTACGACCACGATGACGTGCCTGTGGTCTGCACTGCGGCGTTGGCGGCAGCGCTCGAGAACCCGTCCGAGAGGCTGCCGTTGAGCATCAGGTTGCCTGCGGCGCGCAAGGTGAGTACCCCCGCCTCGCCGTTGTACCGTTCATTGCCCAAGTGGACGGCCGAGGACAAAGTGAGATCGCCGGTCGAGTACAATTCGATGCCCGGAACCAGATGGAATCTCGGGTCGTCGTCACGGCCGAGGACCGTCTCGATCGATGCGGCATGACTTGCCATGAAACTCGCCGCATCGGCGAGCGCTCCCGGCAGCGTCGCGTTCACCGACGTGGTGTCATAAGCGCGATAGGCCTCGGCGATGATCGTCGTCGCCGACAGCATCGCTGCCGCACTGACCAGCTTGACGGTACCGGCAGCGTCATCGCGTTTGAAGCGCAAGCGAATCTCGCCGGCGCCGCTCCGCCCGCCGAGGGTCTCGATCGTCGCGCCGGCTCGCAGATCCATGCTGCCTTCCGCCGCCACGAGCTCGATCAGACCCGAGCTATTCCTGGGGTCGCTGGTATTGGCTCTGAGCACCGCGCCGCTCGCCAGCGTGAAGTCCTGCCTAGCCGACAGCCGGATCGTGCCGCCGGCAGCCGCGCTGGCATCAATCGTGCCGGTGACGGTGATGCTGCCGGCATCGGCCGACAGAGCGAAGGAAGATGCCCGTGTCGCGCCGTCGAGCGTCACGTCGCCGGCACGCAGGCGCAGGCGCAAGTCGCCGTCGAAGCCGCCGGCCGCAAGCTTTGCCGACAACGCCGCGAAACTCGCGATGCCCCCCGTATCGAGCGTGAAGTTGCCGCTGTGGCCGGCGCGCAATTCGCCGTCGAACTCCGCAGTCTGCTCTGGCGTCGCGATCGACAGCGTCCCGGCCCTGCCTGTCCCGACCGCAGAGACGTCGAGCAGCGATCCGGCCTGCGCCACCACCACGCCGTGGTCGGAGATCAGTTCGATCGTGCCGCCGGCGATTTCGACCCGCTGGTCGTAGAACGTGCGTGTGAACCCCGACGCCCGGATGATCGAGCCTGACGCCAGCGTGACGTTGCCAACGGTCGCCCGCAATGTCAGCGATCCGGCAGTCACGTCGATCAACCCGCTCTGGGTGATCGCGCCGGCCGTGATCGCCAGCCGTGCTCCCAGGGTCTCGAAGGCGTCGCTCGCCGGGGTCCCCGTCAGCCCAAATGTGCCCGCCGTGGTCCAATCCTGGGAGGCGCCGCTCTCCGCGGTCAGTCGTGGAGTATTGAAGGCGAGATTGGCAGATCCGAAGTCGATCGATCCCTTGCTGCGGCCGACAATGGCCTTGCTCGCCGCGAGTTGCACGGCGCTGAACCCCTCTATTTTCTTCGTGCCTGCGCCCAGGGAAAGCGTGTTCGCGGTGATTGCCAGCGTTCCGCCGGCGCCGCCCAGGCTCGCGCCGGTTCCGCCAATGGTGTTGACGATCGAAACCTCGCCTGCAGCCACACTGACATTGGCGGCGGCGTTGCTGTTCAGCGCCGCGGCGTCCAGCAGCAGTGAGGCCAGGGTGAAGCTCCCGTCAGCATGCCGGGTGCCGAGCCCGACGTCACCATAGAAATCGATCGTGCCGTAGCTGCGCAAGCGCAGATCGACCGCATTCAGCAGGGCGGCCAACGAGCCACCGGCGAGAATCAACCCGCCGGGAGTTCCGGTCGGCGTGCCGATGCTGATGCGAGAACTGGTCACGTCGAGCACCCGGCCGAGCAGCGCGGCGCCAGCCGAGACGCTTGTCGTCCTGGTGGCGTCCAGGATGATGTTATTGCCGCGAAGCGTTGCCGCGCCGATCGTGAGCGTGCCCTGGGTCTGCTGCGGGCCATCACGAACGACGCGCACCACCGCGCCGTTCGAGATCCGAGCGAAAGCACCAAAGTCGCGCGCCGGTGTCGTCACGTTTCCACCAGCGTCGGTCACGGCGGCGATCGCAGGCTTGATCAGGATGTTGCTTGATGCGCCCCCTACGGTTCCACGCGCTTCGATCAGGCTGCCGTCGGCAACCTGAATCGCATTCTCCGAGGCAATGAGGATTTCGGGCGCGGCGAGAGCGTTCGCGACCGTGCCGTCGGTCGCGATCACGACGTTGGTTGCGGTAGCGTCCACCTCGAGGCCGCTCACCGTCTGCAGCCGCGTGCCGCCCAGAAGCAGGCTCTCGCCGCCGAACGCCGACAATTGCGCCGCGTCGAGCACGAGATAACCGGCGGCTCTGTAGCTTGCGCCGTCGACGCCTCCCACCACCGCAATATTGCTAGCCGCGACGTCGATTGCCGCGCCGCGTCCCCCCGCTTCAGCCGAACCACGCAGGGTTGCGCCCAGTATCGCCGAGAGCGTCGCTTGAATCTGCAACGCTCCCGCGTCCATCGGCAGACGTGGAATAGCGGTCACATCGACGCTCAGTTGGCGGCGGGCGGCTTCGACGAATTCGTTCGACCTGAAATACTCGTTCGCGGTCCAGATCTTGTATTCCGATCGCTGCCGGATCGTTTCGATCGGCGATATCTTGTAGGCCTGCGCTCGTTGATCGCGAAGATTGCTTCCGCTGGTATAACCCCAGCCCGACAGCACCACCGAGCCATCGGTGAGCCGCGCCGACCCGGTAAAGTCATAAAGCGGCTGCCCATTGCTCCCCGTCATTTCCTGCAGCCGATAGGCGCCGGGTAGCAATGCATAGCTCGCCGGCATCACGACATAGGCGCCGGCCGGGATGCCGTTGCCACCATCGAGATGGATGATCCGCTTGCCGACATGGTTTGAGACCATGCTGATCGGCAGTATCGCTGAGGCGCCGGGATATTTTGCCGGATCCAGGTAATCCGATGAGCCTCCCGAGCCGGGAATGAACCCGTAGGCAAGCAGGTCGCCACCGCCCGAGAGGTCGACGATCGAGCCAGTCTGCATGTCCACTGCCGGCGCCTTGAGCGTCAGGCGCTTTTCCGGCGGCGCCAGAATAGGCGTGTTGGGACTCTGGTCCGTGTACCACAGCACGTCGTCGACGATCCGGCCGAAGGGCACGATCAAGCCGACGCCGGAAACGGATGTCAGGCTGCCGGCGCTGAGCGTCAGGCTCGTCGTCGCATCGAGCGTGATCTGCCCGAAGGGCGCCCGCAGCGTTCCGTTCTGGACAATCGCGGGCGCTGCCAGGATGAGATTGCCGCCGGCGGAAAGAGGCGCCACCGGATGCGCGCCGTTCTGATCCACCGTGATCGTCCGAGTGGCCGTGATCCTCGCCGTTGTCTGGGTGGTCGGATAGATCTGACCGGCAATCAGGTTCAACCTACCGTCCACGTATAGACTCGCCGGGTTTGAAGCGCTTCCGGAAAGCAGCAGATCTCCGGCGCTGTTCAGTCTTACTTCGGCAAAGCCCTTGAACGCCGCTTTCGACACGTCGATCTGTTGAGCGATGACCGAGAATGTGCCGGCGCGGCTGGCTGCGGTCACCGTCGCCTTGCCTGCGTCGAAATTCACCAGTGGAGCGCGGAGCGTTGCGCTGGCGCCGCTCCAATTTGTCACCATGGCCGCTGTCACGGAGATTCGCCGGTCGGCCGAGATATCCACGCCATCTCCAAAGCGGACGCCTATTTTCGAACCGCTCAGACTGATGTCGGCGAATCCGCCCTGCTGGAAGGCGGATTGCCGGACGGTGAATTCTGAAATGACGGGAGTGTAGTTCAGCTTCGTATAGACGAAATTCGGACTGGTGCCGCTGCGGCTGTAGAAGTATTTCGTGTACAGCGCAGCAGCATTGAGCGAGTTTTGAAGTATTGTCGGATCGACTTCCTGCAGGGAGGTGCTGACGTTTTCCCAGCCCGCCGCGCCTGGAATCAGCGTGTCGTCGTTGATGATAGTCAGCAGGCCACCACTGCCATTCCGCGTGGCGTTGATCAATTTGGTCCTCTCGGCTGACACCACCGAATTCAACGTGATGGCCGCGCCGGAATATTCGTTGAATATGTCGATATCCTGCGTGGCGGTGCGGCTTTGCCACAGGCCGTTGGCGTCCTGGAAGTAAACTGTAGTTGGCACACTGCTGACGCTCACAGTAGGAGACGCCGCGCTGAGCAAAAGGCTGCCACCCGCGGCCCCGGCGCCGCCTGCATTGCCGACCAGGGTGCTTGCGACAAGGCCGCCACTGCCGCTGATGGATATCCTGCCTCCGTCGCTGGCGAGCGTCAGCGGCCGGGTCTGCATTCCGATTCCACGCGTATTGTCGGCGACATCGATCGTTCCGCTTGTCCCCGATACGTCGATCAGCGCCCCGGCGGCGAGGTTGCCTTCGCGCGTGGGATTGATGATGACGCTACCGCCGTCCAGCACGTCGCCGCTGCGCAGGCCGCGCCCGTCTGCAACGATGCGGGCGACGCCGCGCGCGAGCAATTGCGCCGTCGAGGCGAGCGAGATGTTGTTGCCGGTAAGAGTGATCGAGCCGGCTGGCGCGCTGATCGTGCCAGCGATAGTGAGTTTGTTGCTGGCGCCGCTGGCGAGGCTGACGCTGCCGCCGGTTCCAGGTGTGATCACGGTGTTGGCTCCCAATACGAAATCACCGGCGGTTGTCAGTGCGAGGCTGGTGCCCGGCCGTTGGGCCGCCGAGAGCGTGGTCGCCGCACCCATCGACCCGACAGCGTCGTTGGACGCCTTCGATAAATCATCGGCAGCCAGGATTTTGGTCTGGACCTTGGGCGCAAATGTCAGCCCATCCTCGATTCCTGCGAGTGTGAACGTGAACTTGCTGAAGCCGCCGCGGTCGAAGAAGGATGGATCCAGTCGGGTGACGCTACCGCCAGGTGCCGCGCCATTTGTTGCGATCAGGATCGCGGGAACGGCGAGGCTGAGATGTCCCCCGAGCGGGCCCACGGCCACCTGGCCGGAAGTTGCCAAACCGTAAGCGCTCATGGTTACGGAGTTCAGGTCGATGACATTCGAGCTTCCGAGCGAGATAGAGCCGGCCGTGCCGGCCTCGAACTTGCCCTTGCTGCTGACCGTTGCCCCCGCATCCGCGGCCAGCACGACATCGGAATCAAAGGTGATGTTGCCGGTCAGACCGATGCTGCCGCCATTCGGAGTTCGTGGACCAGTAGCGGGCGAAACGAGATAGTTGGTCCACTGGCCGCTCACATCGATCTTGGCGCCCGCCTTGAACACAATGGGTCCGCCTGCAACCGAAAGGCCGACGAGGCCGCCGGGCACCCGGATCGAACCGTCGAACGTCATCGACCTGCCCGCGCCGCCGTTGACCGAAAGGATGCTGCCCGGCCGCAGGCGAATGTCGGAGTCGGGTGCGAAGACGACATTCCCGTTCAAGATGAGTTCGACAGAAGACAATCCGCTCTCACTGAGCATTTCGGTCGACAGCACCAGCGTCGAAGTTCGATCCGTGGGCAACGCGCTCTTGATGGTGAAATTGCTGGGCAGGCCGCCGGCGGCGGCTTGTAGCCTCAGGTGGTTGGCGTTGAAGCTGGTATCCGGTGGCGACACTGAGCCAATCTTTAACCCGCCGCCGGCGGGCGGTGAACTGATCTGGCGATCTCCCACGATCGTGTGGGCAGCGATGCGGCCATCCAGCACCTGAACACGCGAATGGATTTCCAACATCCCCGCGGCGGCGCCCTGCACATAGCCTTTTTCGAACCGGTCGCGCGAGAACGGCGAGGTGAATACCTCGCTGACCTTCCAGCGACTGTGATCCACCACAAAGCCGCTGTAGATGCTGACATAAGGCATATCGACCGGCGCGCGGCCGATGTCGTAGAGGCGGCCGTCCGCTCCCACGAGCTTCGTCGTCTTGATATAGCCGTCGAGATAGCGGACCGAGCCGCCCGCGAGCTTGATCTCCGCATCGGGCATGACCACCACTTCGCCGGCGTACATCGTCACCTTGCCGCCCTTGACCGCGCGCTCGCCCATCGACTTGGGCACGTTGGCGTCGTACTCGTTCGCATCGACCAATTCCGTACCGATCCAGGCGGTGCCGTCTTCCCGCTTGCCGGTCACGCGCCGGTCGACCCAGATCTTCTTGCCTGCCAGGATGCCGTTGCGCTGCAATGGCGCGTCCCGTAGTTCGTTCGCTCGCGCCTCCACCTGGACGGAGTTGCTCTCCATCGCCACCTCGGCGCCGAGCACGCCTGCCACGTCGAGGACCGAGCCCGCCTCCATCATGAAGCGCGAACCAGCACCGGGCGGCACAGTAGGCAATTCGAGGCTCGACGAACCCGATTCAAACTTGCTGAAGGCGCCGACGGAAATCTGCCCGGCTTCCGATTGGACAAGGGCATTCTTCTCGAGCAGAACCGTATTGCCCCACAGCCGGACGAACGAGGAATCGCCGGCGGTCCCGCCGGTGCGCGGGTCGCGATCGATCTGCACCGTCGTGACGCTGTCCCGCCCCAGGATCAGTTCGCCGGCGCGTGCGTCCGAATTGCCGCCAAATGGGCTGAAACGGTACCCATCGTGGGCGATCAGCGAAATGTTGCCCGCCGCATTCAGCGTCGTCACCGCCTGCAGCAGGCCGTTCTGGACGACCTTGTAGCCGACGATGCTGATGTTGCCTTCAGGCGCAACGATCATGCCGTCGTTGACCGCGTTCATCCCGACCAGCGCGGTGCGGGCATAGAGAGCCGGAGCATCGCCAAAAGACGCCTGTATGCTTTCCGGTCGCGTGCTGACATAGGCCCGCAAACCGATGATCTTCGCGTCGTTCGACCCTAGATAAACGTTCTCGCCTGCCGCCAGCAGCGTCTGGCCGCTCGGCGTTTCGATCGTGCCGCGATTGGCGACGTTCGATCCGAACAGCGCCACCAGCCCCTGTTTACCGCTGACGATCCGGGCGCCGGCCTCCACGAGGACGTTGCCGGGAATGTACGGAGCCGGAACATTCCCGGTCTCGTTCGTGGGAAACTCGCCGAATTGCGGAAGTAAGTAGCTCGCACCGCCGGCACTTCGCTGAATGTTGATTCCGGCCAGGAACTGCGTGTTCGACAGGCTCAGCGACGACGCCACCAATGACGCAACGTTGACCTGGCTCGCGCCGCCGAAAATGATGCCGTTCTTGTTGATGACATAGACCTGCCCATCGGCCTTGATGGTGCCCAGGATACGGCTGGGGGCAATACCCGGATCGGTCACGCGGTTGAGCGCGATCCAGTTTGCGGCATCGGCGCCACCGGCGGTTTGGTTGAAATAAAGATCGGTCTCGCGCCCGACATTGAAGCTCTGCCAGGTCAGGATCGCCTTCGGCGCGGTCTGTACGACCTCCACCCGGGTACGGCCATTCGACAGCGTATCGGGCTTCGGCAGTTGGGCATTGCTCCATAGCGCTGGATCGTTCGCCACGGCGGGGTCGACCACCAGCCCGCCCGCGACCTGCCCGTTCGGCACGGTCGTCGCGCCGGCCGTAGCCGCAATCCGGGCGGCATTCTGCGCAGCGCGCATGGCCTGAAGCGCCTGGCTGGTGCGCGCGAGCGAAGCGCTGGTCCGCTGCAACGCCATTGCTGCCTGCTCCGCACTCGGCAAAGCGGCCGCCGCGGGATTGGTCCCCGATCTTGCGCCAAGGGGCCGCGCATCCGCCACAGCCGTCATCGCGAACAGCGACAACATGCTGACGCTGCCGAGCAAGGCGACCCGCCGCAATTGCGTGCCCCCAACGCCAGCGACTGACGTTCCCGGCTGTTTCGGCTTCGACATTGTCTTGACTCCCGCCCCGTGAATTCGACGGGAAGCCAACGACGCTCCGCTGGCCGAACCTGATGGTTCGACCCGATCCGCGCCTGTCGCTTCCCTGCTGTAGAGACGAAAGGCGGACACCTCCAGCTAACCACCTTCTGGAATGTTTTTCCTCTCAGCTCAACAACACGACGCCGCCGAGCAACGTCCGCACCTGCGCTCCCAGAACGCTTTGGACATACGAGATCACTTCGCCCACGCGTGCCAGTTCGATCCGCGCCGTCACGCGGCGCTGGCCAAGGTCGGCGTTGAGGAGAATGATCCGGCCCTGCCAGTAGCGATTGACCTCAGCGAGGACGTCGACCAGCGGTTCCTCGCGAAAAATCAGCAACCCTCGCTGCCACGCCGCGACCACTGTCGGATCGAAAGTCGCGACCGGACCAATTCCGCGAGCCGAATAGGATAGTTGCTGATCGGCCCTCAAGATGGCGGAGTTTCCGTCAAGCTCGACCACGACAAGCCCTTCAAGACAGGCAACACGCACCGGCCCCCCGCCATGACGAACGGCGAATTTGGCCTTCGCCGAACGGCTCCTGCCGCCTGCCGCAAGGACGGATACCGGCCGTTCCTCGCTGCATTCGGCCGAAATGGCAGCCTCGCCGGAGATCAACTCGATCGAGGTTCCGCGCGAGGCCAAGCGGCGGTCGATACTGGTACGAGTATTCATCTCGACTGACACCCCCTCGCCCAGCGCGATCAAGCGCTGCTCTCCCGTTTCGGTCCGATAGTCGGCGAGCAGGTCGGCGACGAACGGCCGGACCCCGAGCGACGGCTGCACCATCAGCAAGCCGGCAGCAGCGCTGGACGCGGCAAACCCTCCCACAAGGAAAGCCCGGCGTCCGACGGCAGGCGTCCGCGCGGTCCGCCGGCCGGCGATGAAATCCCGGTCCTCCGCGCTCGCGGTTTCGCGGGCGGCCGTCCCAAGCGCGTCCCAGATGATGACGGCCTTGCGATACGCCTCGGTATGAGCGCTGCTCCGCACGCGCCACTCCTCCAGGCATTGCAAATCGCCTGCGGTCGCAGCGCCGGACTTTGCATTCATGATCAGTTCCAGCGCATCGCGTTGCAGCGACAACGACTGTCGATCCAACCCGCTCATGGCACGGCCGATCCTCGGCAGATTTTCGCTTCATTCATTAGACGTCCGAGGCCGTCGCGAAGCTCACCGGTCATTGTCACTGTTTTTTCCTAGCCGTTCGACGCAGTGCTCAAGCGCCCGGCGCAACTCCTTTTGCACCATCGTCCGTGAGATACCAAAGCGTTGCGCGATCGTATCGTGGCTCAGTCCGTCGATTCGGGCCGCGATCAGGATTGCGCGCCGCCGGGGCGAAAGATCGGAAAGCGCCTGCTTGAGGACGTTCACCTGCGACCGCGCCTCCATTTCCTTCGCCAAATCGGGCGCGTCGTCAGGCTGCAGAATGGTTGCCAGGCTCCCCGCCTGTGCCGCGCGACGTCGCTCGTTGCGCCGCATGTCTGCCGCAATATTGCGGGCGATCTGGAAGATGTAGGACTCGGGATGATTGATGACACCGATGGCGTCGCTGCGATGAAGCCGCAGATAGGTCTCGTGCAGGACCTCAGCGGCGAGTTCCCGCGAGCCCAGAGATCGCGTCAGCCGCGACCTGATCTGCTCGTAACGGCCGATGATGACGTGCCGCAGCAAGGTCCAGCCTGTCTCGGACATTGGCTATTCGGTCCGCCGTGCCCCGGCATGCCGAGGCATGCAGCCGGCCAGCTGGTCCGGCGCGCTCGGCTCGATCGTCATGGTGACGGGTTGCGGCATGTTGCCGGGCGCTCGCAGCACCACGTTCCGGAGCGTGGCAACGACTGCCGCATCGCGGTCCGGATTTCCCGAGGAACCAATCAACCTCAAGCGCGCAATTTTTCCGGAAGCATCCAGCCAGTACTGAATGGCGATTCGGTAGTTTCCAGGTCGTGTTGTCGCGTTCTCGCACAGGACCTGGAGCAGGTCGGCCTGCATGGCGCCAAAATGCCGTACCGACTCGCGTTTCAAATGTCGCGAAGCGGCATTGTCCGGACTTGCACCGTCAACGGGCTCGCGCGCAATCGATATGGTATTGGGTGCAATGACCCGCGCCGCGAGGCCCGAACCGCGCAGCAGAAGCCGCAGCGCCTCTTCGGGGGAAAAAGCACCCTTGACCTCGGCAGAATTGCGCCCCTTTGTCAGGGAAGCCTCGTAGAAAATCTGAATGGTGCCGGCAGCCCCGAACGCATCAAGTGCAGTGTCCAGCGGCTGAGCGGGGAGATCATAAGCCATACGCCGCGCCGAGCCGGTTTCGGAAATGGAGCTCTCGGCGATGGCCGGCCCTATCGCACCCGAGACGGGATCCACGCAGCTGCTCAGCAAGATGGCCAAGACACCGAGACACGACCTGATCGTCGGCCGTGATCCAGCACGTTCGACCTTGGCAGCTCGGAGCGGTTGAACGACAAAACTGGTCATGAAACCCGAATAGGACGCGCAGGCGGCATCCGGGCAGTCCAGCCTTGCGCATCGTAACCGCTCTTGCCGTGCTAACGGTCATTCAAGCACGGAAATAGCAAAGCAAATATGACATGCTGAATACAGCATTTGCACGCCAGGGTTGATTTGCGACGGCTGCATTGCTGACCGGGCCCTCGTCTCAACCGCACAGTCGAATTCAAACGAGGCAGCCGGTCTCGTCGCCGATTGGCTCGACCACTTATACATCAAGCCGTTTGCAAAAAGGGGCGCGGACCTACTCGATCAGTTTTCGCCGCTGTTCGTCGCTCAGCGGACCGGCACCCACGTACTGGACTGCGCTGTTTGGATTGTAGCTTCGTCGGTCACGCTGCACGCGGCCTTCGTCCTCTTCGGGACGATTTGAACTGCCGTCGCCGCCGCCATAGCCGAGCACCTCGACGATGATGATGGAAGCCTGCTGGCTCTTGCCGGATTGCGTTGCGTCCTTTGCCGCGTCCGCGACCGCCTTCTGGCTCGAGTCGCCGGTGTCGAGTTTCAGCACCGTCAACGGAGTCTCCTTTTGCGGCAAGCCCTTGACCTCGCCGGAGACCTGGAAGTTGTTGGCGTTTAGCACAAACAGTGCCGCAATGTTGAGGTTGCCGCTGACCCGCACGCCGGCGTCGCCGGCATTGACCGTGCCCTGCGGCGCGATCAGGTTGACGTCGCCCTCCTCGACGCCGGTGAAGCCCACGATCGTGCCGATGCCGCTGCCGGAGATGTCGGCCTTCTCCAGCACTTTCGTCACCGTATTGACGTCGGTCTGGACCTCCGGCGCCGACGCCACGCGGGTCGTCTTGGCGCCGCGCCCGGCATCGATGTCGCCCAGCGTCGACCAGATCGTCTCGTCGCCGCCGGCAAACGTCAGGATGCGCGAGCGGTTCACGACGACGTTGTTGCGGGCGAAGATGTTGATATTTCCATAGCCCAGCGTAACCAGGCCGTAGCCTGGACCAGGGTCGGTGCTCAACGCAGCCACTTGCAGGCCGCCGCCCGGCGTCAGCACCTCGATGTCGCCACCGGCCATGGTGCGGAACAGCGCATTGCCGATTGTCACATCGCCCTTCCAGTCGTGGCCGGGGAACAGTGTGTCGATCGCCGCATAGCCGCGGTTATAGCCGCCGTTGCGCGGCAGGCCGCCCGCGCCGGGCTCGTTCTGGTCCGATCCCGCCTCGCGGAGCTCCTGCATATAGACCTGACGCAGGAAACGCTCCTGCGTGAATTGCGGCAGCGTCCTGAACCGCGTCCAGGCGTCGAGCGGCGACAGCTTTTCGCCGGTCATCTCCTCCACAAAGGAGACGAGGCCGTTGCGCGTCGTTTTCACGCTACCGCTCTTGCGGGTCTCGAAGGCGTCGGTGAGATAGAGCGGCACCAGCTTGCCATCGGACAGCGTGGTCTTGAGATAGTCCGGCATGGCCGCGACATTGGCCGGATCGAGATAGGCCGCGAGGAAGGCCTCGTAGGAGGGCTGCTTGCCCTTGAGCCCCGCCATCACGGTGATCGCTGCGCTCTGGTCAGGCAGGCCCAGGATTTTCGTATTGTCCAGCGGGCGGTTGGTCACGTCGTCGTACCGCCGGTTACCCGCGCTGTAGAGCCGCAAATCTTTACCATAGACATCGCGACCCGCGGTGAGCACCAGCGCCCCGGGTCCTTGGATCTCGATTCGTCCACCGTATCGGTAGCTGGCATCCTCTTGGCGGAATGGCACAATCGTGCCTCCGATGACGTCATTGCCGGCTTCGAGCAGGGACACATCGGTCGGGTGAATGTTGCGCAGATTATAGTTGATTTCGCGAATGTCGGTGCCCGCGCGGAACCACGTCTGCTCATTGGCCGTGATGATGCCGGCATTGATCGAGCCTTCCTGCGCGTAGATGCGGCTCGGTTCATAGTCGTCGGCATTCGGCAATTGTTGCGGATTCCCAAACCGGCGCGCGTAGCCTCCCACGGTGAGGTCGAACACACCGATCTCGTTAGTGAGAAGTCGTTGAAGTGAGCCGCCAGACAGGAAAACAATCGACGGCTGCAACGGCGAAGGCATCATCTCCGGCGTCGCGCGAGACATAAAGATCGAGCCAGGGAACACGTTGTTCCCTGCGAGTATCCGCAACTCCTGGCTCTTCGCGGGCAGGGTATAGATGTTACCCTGGTTAGTCACGGAGCCATTGAGCGCCGCGATGCGGACCTTCGAGGGATAGACGTTTCCAGCGAAAGTATTGACGTCTCTGAATCCCGAATAACTACCGTCATTGTTGCTTAGTTGAGTGAGATCCCTCGACAGGAATTCCGCCTGACCGACCAGGACCACGTCGCCTCCCGTCGACGTCAGGCTGAGCGCCGTGCGCTCCGTCTGGCTGCTCATGTAACCGCGCTCATAGGCCACATCCCTGCGGACGAGCAGGGGATCGAGCACCGTCTGCAGCACCAGGTCACCGGCGGCGCTCACCCTGAGCGTTGCATCGCCCAGCGACAGAATCGGAGCGATCGGATACGTCGTCGTTCTCCCCTGCCAATTGGTGACGTTGACCTGCCGGCCGACCGCGAATTCACCAGCCTCCATCGAACCGGCGCCGCGCCCGATATAGTAGTAGCCGGCGCGAACGGCGCCGCCGGCTTCGACCGTCATGGCACCGCCGTTGCGCTGCTCGAGCAGCCTGCGTTCGTCAGCGGTGCGCCCGCCGCGCACGCGGCCATTGGTCGGCAGCGCGACCGTCAGATTGTCCAGATCGCCCCCCGCGCTGACCGCCACATTGCCCCCGCCGAGGGCGCCGATGCCGCGCTGGAAATTGGTGTAATCCACCCACCAGGAGCTTTGCTCGATCAGCATTGACTCCGATGAGTTCATTTTCCCCTGTCGCTTCAGCCAATCGGTGTAGTGCTTCATCTCCGAGCGATCCGTCGGCAGGGCGACATTGATGTTGCCGCCGGCCGCAATATGGAGATGGCCCCCGTCCACGCCGTAGACGGCGTTGGGCGCGGCGGTCGTGAAATCGTTGAAAGCCGCGAGGTCGCGCCGGCCTGCTGTATAGATCGATGCGCCGCCGTTCAGTTGCAGGTCGCCACCCGCCGCGATCTTGATGTCGCCAGTGCCGGTCCGTACGACCGTGGAGGGATTGACGGTGCCGCCTGTCGTACCGGGCTTAATCGATGAATAGAGCGCTGCGATAGTCGACAGGTTGGGAGCGAGCGTGGTTGTATAGAATTGCGCGAAAGTGTCGTATCTCATCAGGATCTGGAGCCTGTCAGCGGTGCTAGGCTGATACCACCTGTAGTCGGTTTTTTCGACCTTGCTATAGTTACGTGCATAGTCGTTCCATAGGTTGAGCACATAATTGTAGGCCGGATCCGAGCTTTGGCCGAGCGCGAGGTTAAAGCTGGAGCTATCGGTGAGTCGCGTGCCCGCATCGTTTCGCAGCGTGGTGAGCCAATTAAGCGGGTCCACGGACGCCCCCGAGGGCGCGTTTGCTGGACCGAAGGATGTACCGCCGTCGATGAACGCATTCACAACGAAAGTGGCGTTGCTGTCGATGTAGCTGTAGGCCGGCTGGTGGCTTAGAACGATCTTGCCAGCCGAACCCGCGGCGAGGCGTGCCGGATCGGCGCTTTCCCCCTGCGTCGCAGCGCCGGCCACGAAGGTTTGGCTCCAGGATGATACCGGAACCGTCGAGCCATCCGTCTTGGTGATCGACGGGAATTGCACGGTGTAGGCCAGTGCATTGCCCGTATTCGCCGCTGGCGAGTTGGAGGCCGCGCTGTAGGGAGCCTGGGCAATCTGCGGCGGTGTCGAAAGATTCGGTGTGACCAACGAGCCCCGCGTGAGAAAGGAAAGCCCAGCGTAATACGTCGGAAGGGTTGTCGCTAAGCCGTTGAACGCCGTGAGGGTCTGGCCGACGTTGTTACGGCCGCCGTTGAACATCACGTTCACGCTACCCGACCTGGTGCCTTTGACTGCGAGATAGGTCGGATCCAGCGGATCCGCATACTGGAAGAAGCCGTCGGTGACGCTACCCTTGAGCTCGATGTCGCCTTCGGCCCGCAGCGTCAGCGAGCCCGGCTCGCCGAGGATGCTGCCGCCGGTGCGGTAGACCATCATGGTATGGTCGCGCAGCAGCTCGCTTTCCTTGCCGGCGACCACATAGGCCGCGCCGCTCAGTGCCGGAATGGGAGTCATCGCGCCGGCAGCGATCGCGGAAGCCTGATTGACGATGCCGGCACCCAGGTTCCAGTTCGACTTCAGCACGATGTCGCCGGCGTAGTTGAGCTCCATCCCGGGACGGGCGTGGAAATTCGCCTGGCCGGCGAGGCCACCGAGCGCGCCGTAAGCCGCCGAAATATCGAAGTCGCGCACGAACTCCACCAGCGTGCCGGCGCCGTAATCGGCGAGCACGTTAAATTTGCCCGCGGCCGTGGCGGCAAGATCGAGCTCGGCCTGGCCGCTGCCGTTGATGGTGACGCCGACATAATTGGAATTGTTCGCCAGCGCCGCGAGGTCGAACTGCTTGAAGCCTTCGAGCACGATCTCGCGCGCGCCGGCAATGGTGCCGGCAAAGGCGACGTTGACGGTGTCGGCGCCAGGCTGCACGATCACCGGCGCGCGCAAGGTGACCTTGCCGCCCTCGCCGCCCGCCACGTCGATCAGGCCGCCCTGAACGACGAGCGTGCCGGCCGAGATGCCGAGCGTGATCCGTCCGGAGCCGATATGGTCGACCGTATCGGTCGCGCCCGCCCGCAGCACCGCGGTACTAATCATGGTCAGGCCATTGCCGCCATAGATGGCGATCTCGCCGCCGTAGCGTGCGCGCGCGTCGACCGTGCCGGCAATCGTCACGCGGCCGTGGTCTGCAGCCAGTGTGAACGACTCGGCCACCGTCGTGCCGTCCAGCGTCACGTCGCCGGTAAAAATGCGGAATGCGCGCGACCTGGAGAAGCCGCCCTCGTTCAGGCGCTGGTTGAGCGCGGCGAAGTTGGGCAGTGCTGTGATATCGAGCGAAAACGAGCCGCCGCGTTGACCAGCGCCCACCTGCGCCCTGATCGTGCCGTCGAGCACCACGTTGCCACCGTCCGACATCACGCCGAGCGAGCCCCCGCTTCCCCCGCCGGGGAGTGCCGCCAGATCGAGCACGGCGCCGGCGCCCAGCAGCACCGAGCCGCCGTTCAAGGCGGTCAGCGCGATGCGGCCGGCATCGGTATATTCGGTGATGTCGAAGAACTGCTTGCCGAAGCCGCCGACGTCGATCGACGCGCCCTCAGCGAGGACTACGTCGCCATGCGTGGCGGTCAGCTCCACCGTGCCGCCCAGGGCGTTGACCCGTCCGCCAAACGCGATTGAGTTGCCCGTCAAGCTCCAGCGTGCGCCGAGGCTGTCGAGGTCACGCGCCGGTGCGGTCGTGCCATACGCCGCAACGCTGAGCTCGCCGGTCGTGGTCAGCGACTGCGCAGCGCCGCCGCGGCTGGTCAGAACCGGCGTGAACAATGTCACGGCGGCGTTGCCGGCATCGAGCGAGCCATTGCCTTCGCCGACGATGCGCGTCGTGCCAGTCAGGACCACCGTATCGAACCCGCGCAGCGCCTTGGCGCCCTGCCCGAAAGCCAGTTCGTCCGCGACGAGATTCAGCCGGCCATGGCCGACGCCGGCCGGCTCGCTGAAGGTGCTGGTCGAATTCTCCAGCACCAGCCGGCTGGCGACGACATCGATATTGTTCGAGCCGTAGCCTGTGAGAACCGCTGCATCCAGGTTCACCGCACGCAGGCCGGACAGGTCCACCGCCTTGTGGAAATCGATGCTGGTATAGCTGCGCAGGATCAGATTCTGCGTATTGCGCAGCATGGCCAGCGCCGCCTGATCGAGCACCAGGCCGCTGCCGCCACCAAAGCCGATGCGGCCGGACGCGACCGACAGGGTCGCGCCCGAAAGCTGCGCGCCGGTCTGCATATGGGTGTTGCGGGTGGCGTCGATCAGCAGCGCCTTGCCGCCCGCAAGCGTCGCGCCCGCGCCGATCGTCACCACGCCGCCGGCCGCAAGGTCCACGTTCTCGCGGATCACCCGCACCGCGTCGCCGTTCGACAGCCGGATCAGCGCGCCCCAGTCCCGCGACGGTATCACGAAATCGTCGCTCGGATCTGTGGGCGTGCCATTGTTTTGCGGAAGTTGCGCCACTTGCGGCGCCACCACCAGATCGCCTGACCCTCTCGGCGCTTCGCCGCGCGCGGCGATGACGCTGCCGGCGCCGATGTCGATGGTCTCGCTGGCGGCCAGGATGATCTCCGACCCCGTCAACGCCGAACCGCTGCTGTTGCGCACGATGATGTCATCGGCGGTCACATCCACGCGCAGGCCGCGCGTATCGCCACTGCGTATGCCGCCAAGCAGCAGACTGCCGGCGCCGACGTTCGACAGGCTGGTGGCGTCGAGCACCAGATAGCCGCTGGTGCGCAAATTACCCGCATCCTGCTCCGCGCCGACGACGGCGATCTTCGCCGCTGCGATATCCACCAGTCCGCCGCGGCCGCCGTCCGCCGCCTGCGAGCGCAATTGCCCGTTCAAGATCAGGTCCTGCGTCGCCTTGAACACGACAGCGCCGCCATCCATGGGCAGCCGCGGCGTGACGATTTCCTTGCCGGTCAAGCGATACTGCGTCAGCTTGAAGGCATCGGAGGCAAAGAACGTATTGGCGAAGGCCTCGTTGTATTCGCTGTAGTTGCGGACGACGTCGCCCGACATCACGCGCCAGGACGACCGCAACTGATCACGACTGCCGTCGAGTGCATTGCCGCGATAGCCGCTCATCATCGCGGAACCGTCGGCGAGGCCTACGGATCCTCGAATCGACGCGCCTTGCGCGCCGCTCATCATCTGGATGGCGTAGGCGCCCGGCAACAATGCATAGCGCGCCGGCAGCAGCGTGTACCACCCCGCGGCGATCCCGTTGCCGCCGTCGAGCCAGATCCGCTCGCCTATCGCGGTTACCGCGCCCAGCGACGGCATGATCGCGTACATTCCCGGGCGCGTCAGCACGTCATGCGACCCGCCGGGTCCCGCCACGTGTTCCCAGGCGTGAAGATCGCCGCCGCCGCGGATGTCGACAACCGATCCCGACGCAAGGTCGACGCTCGGGGCTTCCAGCGTGATGCGCTTCTCCGGTGGGCTCGTGATGATGGGCAGCAGGCCGGTGCCGGTGGGCAGGGTCCAGTTCTCGTTGTCGCTGAGATTGCCGTAAGGCAGAATCTGGCCGTCGCCCGTTACGGAGGTGACGCTTCCCGCGCCAAGGGTCAACTTGCCGGACGCCTTCAGAACGATCTGGCCGAATGGCGCGCGCAGCGTGCCGCCCTGCTCGATCACCGGCGCCTCCAGCGTCAGGGAGCCGCCTGCGGACAGCGCCACACCCGCGACGCCGTTCTGCTGCACGATAATCTTTTCGCTCGCCTTGATCGTCGCGCTGGTTTGCGAGGCCGGATAGATTTGCGCGGCCCTCAAGACCAGAACGCCGGCCATGTCGAGCGACGCCGGCTGGGCGGCACTGTACGGGACAAGCCGAATATCGGACGCGTCCAGCACTGCCTCCGCGAAGCCGCGGATGGCCACCTGCTTGACGTCGATCAGGGTGGCCGCGAGCGTCAGCGTGCCGTTCGACGCGGAGGCGGCGGCAGATGTTCCATACAGCGAAAGGTAGGATGCCGACAGGCGCGAATCCGCGCCGTTGCCATTGACCAGGGCACCGCTGATCGAGATCGAGCCCGCAAGCGTGAGGTCGACCCCCTCAAGCCGGACGAAACTGCTGATTGCATTGAGAGTGAGATCGGCGAAACCGGACGATTGAAGCACTGACGGACGGAAGACCAACCCCGCCTGCGCGACCGCGCTGTCGGACAGGATCACAGGCGTCGTCGTGGTGGCCAACGTTACAGCACCGCCGCGCGCGCCGCTGCCGCCGGCCTTGCCGCGCCATGTTCCCTCGATCAGTCCCTGGCCCTTGACCGAAATGGAGCCCGCGTCGCTGGCGAGCGTGACCGGTACGCGCCCGCGCGATCCCAGCGTCCCGCCCGCTGGCACGTCGATCTCCCCGCTGGTGCCCGAGACGTCGATCAGCGAACCGGATTCCATAACGATAGAACCGGCATCCAAGGTCACCGAGCCGCCGCCGAGCACGACGCCATCCCGCTGTCCCCGGCCATCCGTTTCGATGAGTGCCAGGCCGTTCGCCACGAGCGCCGCCGTGCTGGCGACGGTGACCGTCCCCGATCCAGCCAGAACATTGATCTTTCCAGCCAGCGCCTCCAGCCGGCCGTCGATCCTGATCGTGCCGCCGGCCGTAGTGCTCTGAACCGCCACGGTGATGCTGCCGCCGACATCGGTCGCAACCGTGGCCCCGGTTCCGATCGTCACATTGCGGCCCGTGAGCGAGAGCGACGTCGGCGCGAGGTCCGCACGCTGCGACAACGGCAGCACGACCAGCGAGCCCAACTCTGTAATCGATGCGCCCGAGTCGACGCGGGCGGCGTCCGTCATGTCGATGCTGTGCGGCAGTTGCCTGATGGTGGCCCCGTCCGCAACGGTAATGTCACCGCCAGAAGTGATCTGGACCGAACGGAAACCAAGGTCGGAGTACAGCGTCTCCGCCAGACGGACGGTACCCGCGGGCGCCGAAGCAGTGCCGCCGATCCGGAGGGACGAACTCGTGTCGAAGGTGAGGCTGCCGCCCGACCCGGCCGCATAGCCGCGCAGATCGGCCTTCAGGAGTTGCGCAGCGTCGACGTCGGAAAGAGTGATCGCGCCTGCGTCCCCTGCCCGCAGCTCATACTTGCTTTTTTGCAGTCGGTACCAGCCGCCGCCGGAGACATCGAGAACGGCGCCCGACTCGAACCGTGCATTCATGACCTCGATGCTACCACCGCCGATGACCGGGGCTGCTATCGTTGCGGCACCCGTCCGTTGGTTGACCCATTGACCGCTGGCGTCAATGGCAGCGCCAGAACCAAAATACACGTTCTCCGCCTGATTGAGCTTCACGCTGCCGCCGGCCGCTCGGATCACGCCGTCGATCCTGAAATCCTGGGTGTAGGCGTCGACGGTGTTGGCTTCGACCGTAAACGAACTGCCTGGCGCCAACTCGAGAGCCGTGCCCTTCTCCAGCGAGAAGCTCTTCGTGACATAGAGTTCAATCGCGCCGAAGCCGGCAGCGCCCAGCACATCGGAATCGAGATAGGTCGTGCGGAACAGGAATGAATCCGTAACGCCCGGGCTGCCGGAATACCAGGATGACGCCAGCGGCGTCGTCGCGCTGAAATCTGCCGGCAGCAGAACCGGATCGTTGGTTATGATCAGATTGCCCAGCAACCACAGCTTCTTGTCGTCGCCCGTGCCGCCGAACGTCATTGTACCCGCCTGCGCGAGTTCGCCCGTGCCAGCCTGTCGCTCGCCAACGACCGTGCCGCCCCAATAGCCGCCCTCAAGCACGACGCCTTCGCCCGCATAGAACTGGATGGAGCCGGCCTTGCGGCCCTCGGTGTAACCGCGCTCGTAGCGAGCGCCCGACTTGCCGAGCAGGTTGGTCCAGGTCTCCGTAACGTCCCAGCGGGCGTGCGACCTGGTGAAGCCTCCGGCGAGAGCCACATATGCCTGATCCGGTCTGGCATCTCCGATGTCGTAGATGCGCCCGTCGGCGCCCAGCAGCCTGGTCGTTTTGATCCAGCCATCCGAATAGCGAACCGAGCCCCCCGAGACGTCGAGGATCGAGCCTGACCGCGTGACTACCGATCCAGCCGACTTCAGAATGATCGAACCGCCCTGCGTCGACAGTTCGGCGAGATTGGTCTTGCCGACGCCAACCCAGGCCGATACGTCGGCAAGCGGTGTGCCGACCCAGGCTCCGGGGATGTAATTACCGTCCTTTGTCACCCACCGCACACCGGACATCAAACCATCGGTAAACGTTCCGCTCTTGCGCCGGTCAACATAGACCGTCTGTCCGCGTAGCCATGAATCCCGATAGAGCGGCGAGTCGCGCAGCTCGTTGATCCGCAGCTCCGCCTCGATGACGTTGCTTTCCATCGCCAACAGCACATCCTGCAGCCCGGCGACGCTGAGATAGGCATCTTCGCCGATATAGACCCGGCTGCCGTCGCGCGGCGTCTCGCCTACCGGCTGCTCGTCGGCCCAAGGATTTTTGCTCGCCACCACGCTGATGGTGCCGGCGGGGACAATGACGTTCGCCTGCTGTTCGATGTCGATCAGGTCGCCGCGCAGTTCGACGCGCCCCGGCGTGTAGCGTGTCAGCAGCGACGACAGTTCCATCTCGCTGGTGTCGGAAAGATCTGGCATGGCCGCCGTCACGCTTCCTGTCGCCAACGTTACCCTGCCGGGCGACCAGTACAGAAAGTTGTTGGTCCCACAGTCCCCCTCGCACGGGATGCCCTGACCCCAGGCTTGCAGCCGGATCGAGCCATCGCGGTTGTTCAGGGCGGTTGCCGCGAGCAATGCGCCATTCTGAACGACGTTGCGCGCGGTTACAGTGATATTTCCGCGGTCGGCCTGCACGACACCATTATTCACCACGCGGTAGTCGACCGCGGCCGCTCGCGCCTCCATTTCCGGAAGAACGATGGTTTGCACGCCTACGGTGAAATTCTGATTGTCAAAATTTTTCTGATTGCGAGTGAACAGCCAGGGCATCGGTGCCGAAACCGCCACATCCAGACCGCGCACGTTCAGATGAAACGGCTTTGTGAGGTCACGCTCCACGATCAGGCTGGTCCTGAGATAGACCTGCTCACCGGCCGCCATGATGACCTGGCCATCCGGCGCCGAAATCGATCCGGAATTGACCACATGCGGCGCAAACAGCATCGCCTTGCCGCCGCTGACCGTTGCGATCTGCGCACCGGCCTCGACCATCACATCTCCGGCAGGCGCGCCGATCGCGGTGCGTGGGACTTGTCTGGGATCGTCGATCTCAAAGCTCCCCTCTGGGCGCGGCTGTCCAAGATACCCGAATTGCGGCACGGAATAGGTGTCGCCGCCGCCGCCGCTCACAAGAGGATTGTTGATGCCCGCCATGAGTTGCGCATTGGACAGACTCAGGCTCGAAGCAACCAGCGTATGGACATTCACCTGGCTCGCGCCGCCGAAGATGATGCCGCTCTGGTTGATGACATAGACCTGCCCCTCGGCCTTGACGGAGCCGAGGATCTGGCTCGGCGCCGCGCCCGGGCCCACACGGTTCAGCGCGATCCAGTTCTGGACGTCGGCGCCGCCGGCGCGCTGGTCGAAATAGAGATCGGTCTCGCGGCCGACGTTGAATTCCTTCCAGGTCAGGATCGCCTTCTGCTGGTTCTGCCTGACCGTGACCTGGGTGCGGCCGCCGCTCGAGGACTCGGTCGGCAGATTGGCGCCCTGCCACAATCCCGCACCGCCGTCGGTCGCCCCCGGTGTCGCGCCCGGCATCACCACCAGACCACCGGCCTGCAGGCCGTTTTGCACCGTGGTCGGCGTGGTCCGCGCGAGATCACGGGCGGCCTGCTGCGCCGACTGCATGGCCTGAAGCGACTGCGTGGCCCGCCTCAGCGCATTACTCGCCTGCTGCGCGGCCTGCGAGGCTCCCTGCGCGGCTGCCATAGCCGCCGTGGACGGAGACGGCGCCTGCCCGCCCAAGGGGCGGGCGAGCGCGCAATGACCAGCGGCGAAAAGCGCGGTCGCGCTTACACCCGCGAACAGCAAGGCGCGTTTCGAGAGACGACGAGCGGAAAAAGAGCGCGGTGCGGCGGCAACAACTGGCAGAAGCATGAATTGGCACTCTCTCGTCAAATTATCGGCCTTCGCCCCCACGGCTTCAGCCAAGCGTCGGATTTTCCCGACGTCCCTAGACGAGTGAGCAACGGCAAGTGCGCAACGTGCTGCGCCGAATTTTTTCAAACGAGTTTAGGGTGTGACCTTCCCCCTTCAACGATCCGACTGAATCTCACCCCATCGCGCGAAATCGTGCGATCGGCCCGATCCATCCGGGCCGTCAGCTCACGAGCACCACGCCGCCCGGAAGCGACACCACCCGCGCGCCGAATGCGGCTTTCAACTGGGTGATCACCACTTCGAGCCGATCGAGCTTGAACTGCGCGGTGAACCGCCTTTGCCCGAGGGCCTCATTCACGAGAATGATCCGGCCCGGCCGGTAGCGATTGACTTCTTCCAGAACCCGCGCCAACGGCTCGTTGTGAAACAATAATTCGCCCTCGCGCCACGCGGTCAAGATGACGGGGTCGACACTCTGCACGCGGCCCAGATTGCGACCGTCATAGACGACCTGTTGCTTCTTCTGCAGTGTCGCGGAACGCCCCTCCTGCTGGACGTGAACCAAACCTTCAAGACATGTCACACAGATGTCGGATTTATTGTGACGGATACTAAACTGGGCGTCGTCGGCCCAGGCCCGGCCATTTCCGGCAATCACCTCGACCGGCCTGGATCGTGTCGCGAATGCGGCCTCGCCCCCAATCAACTCGATCTGATCGCCTCCGTCGCCCGCAGCCCGGACGTTGATGCTGGTGGCGGTGTTCAAATCTACCGATGCGCGCGCGGCAAGCACGATATGGCGGCGCTCGCCGGTCGCGGTCCGGTAGTCGGCAGCGAACTCGCCGAGTGACGGCCACAACCGCATCGGCGGCTGCGCTATCATAACGGCAGCCCCGGCCGCCGATGCACCCAGGGCACCGACCAGGAATGCACGACGTCCGAGCGGCATGCCTGTTCGTGCCGCCTCACCCGCGCGCAAAGCCCGCGCGGATTGCGTGACGTTCTCTATGGCCGGCCCGAACGCGCGCCATCGTCCGCTCACCTCAGCAAAGACCTCGGCATGACAGGCGCTTTGCGCGCACCAGACCTTCAGCGCAGCGACGTCTGCCTTGCTGGCGTGGCCGGATGTGATGTGCAGAAGCCTGGTCCAGGCCTCGCGTCTGAGTGACTCAAGCTCGTCCTTCGAGCGGACCGCGCCCGTCATTGCTGCAGTTTTCTCATCGGCGGATGCCATCGCGCTTGCCTCCTCTACGCTTCCTGAGACGGATCAGGGGCATTCGGAGCGCAAGGATTGAGAGCGCTGTCGGCGGATTTCCCATCAAGCTGTGCATCCAGATATTCCACGGCGCGCTTCAACTCGTACAGGACGGTGCGCCTGGAGATGCCGAGCCGCTTGGCAATGGCCTGATGGGTCAGCCCCTCAAGCCGGGAGGCGATGAGTATCACCCGCGGCCGATCCGGCAACTGCCGGATCGCCCGTTCGACGACCTGAAGGTCCAGACGTGCCTGCAACTCAAATGCCGGGTCGAGCGGCTCCCGGCCCGCTCCGAGCAGCGCATCGATCTCGGACCGGCGCGCGCGGCTGCTCTCGGCGCGCAAGCGGTCCGTTGCAATGTTGACGGCAATACGCAGGAGGTACGCTGACGGATGTTCGATCGAGCCTACATGCCCTGACCTATTCAGCCGCAGCCACGTCTCGTGCAGACTCTCGCTGGCAAGTTCCTCCGAGCCCAGCCGCCGCGTCAGCCTGACCTTGAACTCCGTGTATCGGTCGGTGAGCAGATCACGCAACAATGCCCACGTCGTTTCCGCCATAATCGGTGGTCCCCGTCTGACAAATCAGAGCTCGAATTAGCCGCCCGAGGACTATTGAACGTCCAAACCCCTTGGAGATCAGGCACCGGTGCAAGCCATCCCGGCGCGACAAACGCCAGGTTGCAGCCATTCTGACTATCAAGGCTGCATGACAAATTGGCTACGGCCCGGCGGGCTGCCTACCTGATGGTCTGCGACGAGCCGCCACAATCCCCGGTTTCAGATGGGGCGCGCGGCACAATGCTGAGAATGAACGGTTGGGCGACATTGGCCGGCGGCACTGCATCGATGCTGCCGCCCCGAAGCGCGCCGAGCAGGGCTGCATCGAGAGCCACATCGCCAGTGGAGGCCATGAGTGCGCTACGTTGAATGACGCCGGTCGGTGCTATCCAGAGTTCTAGCGCTACCTTGTACCTGCCTGGCCGCGTCTGACTGTTTCGGCACAGCAGATCCAGGACGCCGTTCTGCAGCGCCCCTACAAAACGTCCATCAGGCTGGCTTGCCGGCGCCGGCGCGCGATCCGTCTCTGCCTGCCCGGGAAGGATGGCGAAGGCATCCACGTCGGTTCGGCGAACCTGGAGCCCCGTCCCGCCGAGCAACGTCTGCAAGGCACGCCCCGGCGCCAAACTGCCCTTGACCTCCTGCGATTTCCGGCCAACCGTAAGCGCGGTTTCGTAGAAGATCTGAACGCCGGCGGCGGTGCGGAAGGCGTTCAGCGCCGGGTCCAGCGCCTGCGCCGGGATGTCAAAGTCCACGTTCCGATCGTCTGCGAACGCGATTGGTGACAAGATCGCGAGCGCCACGCAAAGGGAGAGCGCGCACGACCGGCGCCACCTGCGATTTTGAGCGAGGAATGACGCACCGGACCTCAATTCGTACTCCCCAAATAGCTCCAGACATCCGCAGTCAAGTCAACTCATGCCCCGCCGCAATTTCCTGGCCGCCCTGACACTGAGCCCCGGCAGCTATTCGGGAGAAGACCTGACTCCGCCGTGACAGCCGCCGGCACGACAATCTCGCGACAGTCACTGTTTCGATCCAGCCGGTTGTGAGCTACTATCGCCATTCAGGTTCGGGCCTGGTGAGATTTCAAATTCAACGGAGGTTGTTATGTCTGATCTGGTCGTGATCGTGTATCCGTCCGAGGAGAAAGCCGAAGAGGTCCGTCAACGTCTGTTCAAGCTGCAGAAAGAATACCTGATAACAATCAACGACGCCGTTATTGCGGTCAAGACTGAAGCAGGCGCGGTCAAACTGAACCAGCTAGTCAACACGACGGCGGTGGGAGCGGCCTCAGGTAGTTTTTGGGGCCTTCTGATCGGTGTTCTTTTCCTCAATCCTATCATAGGCGTTGCGCTGGGCGCTGCATCGGGGGCGCTTGGTGGCGCGCTATCCGATTTTGGTATCAATGACAATTTCATGAAGGAGCTCGCAGCGAGTATCCAGCCGGGCAATGCCGCGCTGTTTGTTCTCATCAAGAACATGACGGCGGACAAGGTGCTCAATGAAATCAAGGATGCCGGAGGTACCGTGCTGAAAACTTCCCTCGACGAGACCAAGGAACAGGTCTTGCGCGACGCTCTCGCCAAGGCAGCGCCAACTGAGGCGCCACCGCAACCGGCACCGTCGGCGTAAGTCCAGGCCGATCGCGACCGGCTTCCGGAATGCGCGACCGCTTTGAAGTCAACGCCGTGGGTGGCGGGTCTAGCCGCCACTCTCAGGCTGGCCGTCTACAACGATGCGCTCGGGTGTGCGCAAACCGAACGATCCGCCGCTCTGCGCTGCCAATGTATGAATGTAGAAGTAGGTATTCTCGTCGTCGGTCGCTTCCATGACCGGAGACGGCGCCGACACGATCGACAACGCCGCACATTTTCCTATCCAGTCAGTATGCCGGTGACCATGCATTAGCACGATCCTGTCACCCAATCGCTGCAACCGTCGAACAAACCAGTTTCCATTCACCAATGCTGTTCCGATTCTTTCAGACAGTACCTTTGTCACTTTCGGATATTCGATGACATGGTGGTGAAGCGCGATGACCCAAAAGGCCTGGGGATACTGCGCGGCGGCGATCTCAATCCCCTTTACCTGCTCCATCGAAATCATCCCCAGAGCGTTGGTAAAGGAGAAGTGCGTATCCGCGTTCGAGTCCAGCAGGATGATGCCGAGACCGTTGACGCGGTCGGGCGGCAACACCATCGGGAAGGCTGCCGCCCATAGCTCATTCAGAGCCCTCGATAGCCGCGGCCTTCCGACGTCGGCAAATCTGGCGATTTCCGCCCGATGCGGCTTGAGCGCTTCGGAGAGGCTGCCCGCCAGACAGCGGCCGGCTTGGTTGATCAAACGAGCGCGCTCGCCGTGAAGGGCATCGGCCGCCGACAGGAACCGGAGCCGCCGCAGGGTTCTGTTCGGGCTTGTCGGGAGATCGAGGCGGGCCGGATTGGCGCGATCGACGATGTTGAGGTCATGGTTTCCCGGCAATATGAGTACCCGCTCGGCAAGCCGGGGATAGGCCATCATCGCGTCGAAAAATTCCGACCATTCCGCAGAACGGCCCGCATCCGTCATGTCGCCGGTGATGACAATGGCGTCGACGGGATTTTTCGCATGGACTAAATCAAGCAACGCGAGCAACCGATTGAAGCGCCCATTTCCGCGCGGACCCGCCCGGCCGCTCTCGATCCGAAAGCCGTAACGCTCGCCTACGATATGAATGTCTGACAAGTGAGCGATGCGCCACGTCCGGTCGTCGCGCGAATTTGCAGGAAACTGACCAATATCCCGAAGCCGGGGCATGGTCGCGTCGGCGAAGGCCCAGACCAGCGAGGCGACGGCGAGGTAAGCGGCGACCAGCACGATACTGTTTGCCAGGGCGACTGAAACCAGATCGCGAGGCGAAGCAAGATCGCCGACCTGTCCCAGCCAGCGCGAGGCTGGCCAGCTAACCATCAACACCGCCAGCGCAGCAGCAGAGATGACGACGCCCGCCGCTCCGGCGGTGCCGGCGCGCACCGCTGCGAGTTGCTGTTCATTGAGCCGCGATTGCACGAGCTTTTCGACCAGCTGCCGCAAACCCTCCCGGCAAGCGATGTAGATCGGTTCGACGGCGAGCGAATTCAGAGACCAGAAGCTGCTCTCGGCCATGCGAAGCAACGATCGGACTCCGAAAAACCCAAGTGCGAGCACAGCCACAAGAAGCAACGCGGGCCACACGCCAAGGAGCGGCGATGTAATCTTGTGCGAAACCAGGCTCACCCAGGCAGAGGCAACGAGCGGTGCTATTCCGAGCAACAAGGCGGGAACAACGAACAGCATGATCCAGGACAGGATCAGCTTGGGGAAGCTGATCTCGGCCAGCATGCTGCCGGCAAGCGATAACAGCGAGTGACGCTTGGTGCTCGACGCGTCATCCTCGACGTCTCCGCCGCGGGGATCGATCAATGGACTCATGACGGCCTTCCGACCACTGTGTACCCCGCCAGCGTTATTCCATCGCTACTTGAGGTTACCTTCCAGCCAGTCTTCGACATAGAGCCGGAGAACGGCGACACGGCCGACCGCAAACAACGGCATCGCAAGTGCAATGCCCCATACGCCGAACAGGGAGCCGAACAGGACGATCGCCACCAAGGTCCAGGCGGGCGGCAGTTCGACTGCCTGACGCTGAATGAGAGGGCCGACGACGTAGCCCTCAATGGACTGTATGACGGTATAGATCCCGACGGCCCAGATCAGCATCGAGGTACCCAGAGGCATGGCTACCAGGCCGACCGGGATGGCCGCCAGTATTGGACCGAGATAAGGCACGAAATTCGACACGCCGGCCTGCAAACCGAGCAGAAAGGCACCCGGCAGTCCCAATAGATAAAGAGCAAGCCAGACGCACGCGGTCATCAGCACGATCCTGATGAACTGTCCGACGAGCCATGAGCGGAGGACAACTCCCATCTCGTCCAGAACGTCCCGCACACGCTCGCGCGACGAAGGCTTGACCAGCAACACCACGCCATCGCGGTAGGCTTGCGGGTCGAGCGCGAAAAGCAGGCCGAGAAACACGATGACGAGAATGTTGGCCAGAATGCTGGACGCGGTGCCGACGGCCGTCTGCGCATGCCCGAATAGTTTGTCATGATCGGGAAACCAGCGGGAAAAATCGCGACCGCCGTCCGGACCAAACAGTTCGACCCCGACGGACTGAAGGCGCTGCTGCAGGACATCAACCTGGGCATCCATGACGCGTATCAGGAGGCGCGCTTGTTCGGGGACCTTCCCTATTCCCCAGATGGCGCCCAGCACGATCATGCCCGTCAGGACGAGAATCACCAGGGTCAACCGCCACGCGCGGCCGACAGGGATGACTGGACCCAGTGCCCGGGCACAAGCATCGAGAAACGATGCAAACAGGATGCCCGCGAAGATGATGAGAAGACTGGACGACGTCCGCCATACCAGGAGAAGGCCGAGGGTGACGCTCAATACAACAAGAGCCCCTGCGAGGGTGAACCGGCGCCCGGCGCCCTCCGCGGCCGACGCGAACTCGGACCGCTCGATGTTTCCAGCGGTTCGATCGGGATCGGTCTTCGATCTTCCCATTGAGCCCTCAAAACTCTTTCCGGATGATAACGGCTTCGTTTGGCTGCGCGCGACTGGCATGATCGCATGTTCGCGGGTGCCGCCTCAACCGGAAGAGCACATTCGACGGGCCAAATCCTTCAAAGTCCGATCAGTTTTGTGCGGATTGCATAGCGGACGAGTTCGGCCGTCGATGAAATATTGAGCTTGCGCATTGCCGACGCGCGGTGAGTCTCGACCGTCTTAACGCTGAGATTCAAAACCGCGCCAACGGACTTGTTGGTGTGCCCCTCCGCAATCAGCTGAACGACGCTCTGTTCCCGCGAAGAAAGCAAAACCTCCGACTTGTCCTTCTTGTTAGACAGATAGTCATGAAGCAGCTTCTCCAGGAGAACACTGGTGAAGTAAGGTCTGTGGTCTAGCAGCGCTTCGATAGCCGCAATGAGGTGGCTCCTCGCATCTGATTTCAGCAGGAACCCCCGCACGCCTGCAAGGAGGACCTCTGTCAAAATCTCCTCGCTTTCATGCATCGTGAGGATGAGCACTTCCGTGTGCAGATGATGCGATTTAATTCGACGGCTGACCTCCAGCCCGTTCATCACCGGCATCGAATAATCGACGATCGCCACATCCGGCTTCAGCTTCAAGGCCAACGCAACGGCGTCCCTGCCATCGACCGCTTCCCCGCACACGACCCAGTCGGCGCGAGTTTCGATGATCGCGCGGAGACCGGACCGCACGACTTCATGGTCGTCCGCAATCAGGATCTGCTTCACAGTGACGTTCCTGTCGGTTGGAACCACTGGCCGGGGACCATCGGCGACCGCAATGCGACAGCAAGAATGACTCAGCCGTACCGGGTAGTTTGCCCGGCGTTAATACGACAAAACCCTGAAATTCGTGGATGAGTATTGGGACTTTCCCGTTCCAACACTCCTCGACATGCCCGAGAGCCGCTCGGCAAGTGGCTTAGTCTCCCGAAACCCCAACCAGCGGGACGGCGCGATGGCATCCTCTTCCATGGATCAGCTGCGTCGTCAGGCCTCCACGAGTTTGCTGCGAACGGCATATCGTACCAATCCCGCGGTCGAATTGATGTTGAGCTTGCGCATGGCGGCCGCCCGATGGGTCTCGGTCGTCTTGATGCTAAGGTTCAGGATAGCGCTTACGCCCTTGTTGCTGTGTCCTTCCGCAACCAATTTGACGATCGTCATCTCTCGCGGCGAAAGCAACTGGTTACCGGTCGACATGCCATTCAACTCGTTGGAGAATATGCCCCTCAATTCGTGCGAGAATGGGCCTGCGTAAAACGGCTTGTGGACGATCAACGACTCCACGGCAGCCATCAACATCTTGTTCGCGTCAGACTTGAGAAGGAATGCTCGAGCTCCCGCCCGAAATGCCTGCAGCGCAAGCACCTCAGAGTCGTGCATCGTGAAGATAAGTATTTCCGTTGTTTGTTGATGCTCTCTGATGCGCCGCGCAACTTCTATCCCCGTCATAAAGGGCATCTCGTGGTCAATGATGGCAACGTCAGGCCTCTTGTCGACAGCAACAGCGACAGCCTCTTTGCCATCGCGCGCCTCGGCGACGACTTCCCAACCGGCACGCCCTTCCAACACGGCACGCAGTCCCGATCGCACCGTTTCGTGATCGTCAGCTACAAGAATTCGCTTCATGATCGATCAAGACTCCAAACCGACTTCCAATGCCGCTGCGTGCCGGGCATCATCGACATAGTCCTGGCGTTCGGCTCAAGCCTTTCCTTGCTTCTTTACACCCTCATTTCGACCAGTCGCGTTCTTCAAAGCGGCTGCGCAACAGACCTCTGATGTCCCGGATGACGCCGCACTGCCTGTCGCGTGCTCTTGAGTGGAACAAAGTGCGGAAGTACTGCACAAAGCGCGGTGCCTCGGCCACCTGCTGCTGCGTGAATTTCCAGCGTGCCGCTGAATTGTCGCAACCTGGCCCTCATGCCCGGAATTCCGACGCCGTATGAAATCGCCTTCGGGCCCGATCTCGCCCGCTTACTTGGCATGCCGCGGCCATTGTCGGTGACCTGGAGCCTGACGTGCGCATCCGTAGCGACCATTGCGACCTTCACCTGTGTCGCCTGGGCATGACGAAAGACAATTCGCAAGGGCTTCCTGAACGATCCTCAACATGGCGCGCTGCCGCTCGTAGGATAATTGATCAACCTCGGGCGCGATATGGAGACTGGTCTTGAGCGAAGTGCGCACCGCGAATCCGTGCACGAATTTTTCGATCGTAGTCTTCAGCCCATCGCTCAGCAGATATTGGGGATGCAGCAAGTAGGTAAAGGCACGGATTTCCCTTTGCGCCTGATCGATCGACGCATCGATATCGTCGAAGATCTTCTCTCCGCCGTCGCTATCCTTGAGCACGCGCCGCAACCGCATCACGTTCAGGCTGGCGGCAATCAAGTGCTGGCAGGTCGAATCGTGCAGATCCGACGCAATCCGCTGTTGCACCTCTTCCTGAAGCGACAACAGCCGAAGGTCCAATTCTGCAGCAGCCCGCCTCCTGGCCAGCCTGCCGACCGCATCGACGCTATCGACCGCCCGATGGCTACCGACCAGACTGACGATACTTCCGGTATCCGGATCTCGGACGGGATGAATCGTTGTATCAAACTCGCGTCGCTGTCCACCGAGAGTGAGGTGCTGCCGATGGCGAACCGACCCTCCTTCGACTATGCATGCATCGCACGAAGCGCAAATCGACTTCGCGTCTTCCGCACTCATGCAGTCATGAACCGCTTTTTTCCGGTCGGCTTCAATCGAGATTCCGAGCGAGCGCTCGAACGCAGGATTCATGCTCTCGTAGAAAAATTGTCCGGCATCCGATATCTGCAGCCCGAAAAGGTATTCCGGAGCATGCATCCAGTGGAGTTCATGGTACGCTGGCCGGGGACTCATCGTACGCTCGCGCCTGATATTTCCCCGATCGCGCGGTCCAGCATACTGCTCCACCTCCCTGGGCAACGTTACTCTACGTCGCGCTCCGGATTTGCCTAAGTAAATACCCTCCGCAAAACACGCGTCAAGTATCTGTTTTGATACCGAAAAAGCGGGAGTCTACTTGGCACATTCTGCACATTCCATTGTTGTTTGAGTTTTCATTCTGGCTGTCACGATTAAGGATTGAGCGCGATTTCAGAGACTTAACGAAGAAAATGAAGGACAGATCGAAAATTCCGATCAATCGAAATTCGGCAAAAACGTCCAACGATGGCTGCGATCCGTTGAGCAAAGGGGCGCTCGACGAACGGCTGCTACCCCACTTTCTTCAGCAAATGTTCAGTAAGCGACGGGAGCCTTTATCTCCAGCCAATCGCAAACGGACGAGACTCAAGACGTTTGTGGAAGGCAGTATACCAGCCGGTGCTGGCGTAATCGTTACGCGCGCGACAACCCCTAATCCAGTGGCCGGGGCAATCAGCCGGAACGCTCAGTACATTTGCTGATAGCTAAGGGGCTTCGCCCGACTGAAATTACTGAGAGATATAGATCTGCAGCTGCCATCCGAGGTTCAGCCATGCCTACACGCTGCGGCAAAGCGAAATTGTATCGACTGCTGACGACGGCGCTTGTTGCGACGGTGCCGGCATTGTCGCTCGCGGCGTGTCAGCCACAGACAGACGCCGCAGCGCCAGCCGCCCGCCCGGTTCGGACCACAACCGTCGAGAAGCGGGAGGCCGGCCAGGCGCTGACATTCACCGGCCGTATCGAGGCTGAGGATGAGGTGAACGTGGCGTTTCGAATTTCCGGTCGGCTGTTGGAAAACAACGGCAAACTCGGGGACCGCGTGCAGGCCGGCCAAGTCATGGCACGCCTTGAACCCCAAAACGAGCTGAACACGCTGCGGCAGGCGCAGGCAGGTCTCGCCGCCGCCCAGGGGCAATTGACGCAGGCGCGCAATCACTTTGATCGTCAGGAAACACTTCTCGCGCAGGGATGGACGACGCGAGCCAATTTCGATGTCGCAACGCAGGCACAGCAGACCGCTCAGTCGCAGGTGGATGCTGCGGAAGCCCAGCTCCGTACCGCACATGATCTGGTCAGCTTCACCGAGCTCAAGGCCGATGCGCCAGGGACAATAACCGCAACCGGCCCTAGCGCCGGCGAAGTCGTTCAGGCAGGGCAAATGATCGCCAGGCTGGCACGGAAGGACGGGCGCGATGCGGTTTTTGACATTCCCGCCCAGTTGCTTCGATCGACATCGAGCGATCCCCAGATCACCGTCAGCCTGACGGACGATCCGTCGGTCACCGCACAGGGCCGAATCCGCGAGGTTGCCGCTCAGGCCAATCCTGTAACCCGAACCTTCGAGGTCAAGGTCGGCTTGACCGATCCGCCGGCAGCCATGCGACTTGGGGCAACCGTCGTCGGCCGCCTGCAGACTGATGCCGGGCCGATCATCGACATTCCATCAACGGCCTTGACGAAGATCAATCAGCGACCTGCGGTCTGGATTGTCGACCCATCGACCAAAGCGGTTTCAATCCGAAATGTCGATGTCTTGCGCTTTGACCAGGCGCGGGTGGTCATTTCGCAAGGACTGGACACCGGCGAAATCGTCGTCACAGCCGGCGTTCAGGCACTTCACCCGGGCCAGAAGATTCGCCTGCTCGGGTCAGAGCCATGATCAATCTCTCCGAATGGGCGCTCAAACACCGTTCGCTCGTCGCCTACATCATGATCGTTGCCGTCATTGCCGGCGTCGCGTCCTATTACCGGCTGGGCCGCAGCGAGGATCCTTCCTTCATCATCAAGACCATGGTCGTACAGGCTGCCTGGCCGGGAGCAACCATCGAAGAGACGCTAAAGCAGGTAACCGAGCGGCTCGAACGCAAGCTGCAGGAAACGCCTCACCTGGACTTTCTCCGCAGCTTCACGCGTGCTGGCGTGACGACGATCTTTGTCAACCTGAAGGGCAGCGCGAACGCAAAGGAGGTCGCCGATACCTGGTATCAGGTTCGCAAGAATATCGGAGATATTCGCCACACGCTTCCGGCTGGAATCGTTGGCCCCGGCTTCAACGACGATTTTGGCGATACGTTCGGGATTATCTACGGCTTTACGAGCGACGGCTTCACCCATCGCGAGCTGCGCGATCACGTCGAGGATATCCGCTCGAAGCTCCTGCTGGTGCCAGACGTATCGAAAATAGAAGTGTTGGGGGCACAAGACGAGAGAATCTTCGTCGAATTCTCGATCAAGGAGCTCGCCGCCCTGGGGATCGACCGGTCCGCACTGATCGCGGCATTGCAGGCGCAAAACATCGTGCGGCCGGCCGGTACGATTCAAACCGGCAATGAGAGTCTTTCGCTGCGGGTTTCCGGCGCATTTACCTCCGAACAGGATGTCGCGAACACCAATTTCGTCGCCGGTGGACGCGTCCTTCGCCTGAGTGATATCGCGCAAGTTCGGCGCGATTACTCGGATCCACCGCAGCCGCAGTTTCGCGTAAATGGCGAACCTGCCATCGGGCTCGCGATCGCGATGCGGGACGGCGGTGACATTCTTGCCCTCGGCGCAAATATCAAGAATCTGATGGCGCGGGTCACCGCGGACTTGCCAATCGGGATCGAGCCGTTTCTCATTGCCGACCAGGCGGTCACCGTCGATGGCGCCATCTCGGAATTCATGACGTCGCTGCTGCAGGCGATCGCCATTATCCTCGTCGTCAGCTTCATCAGCCTCGGCGTCCGGCCCGGCCTGATCATCGCGCTTTCCATTCCGTTGACCCTGGCCATCGTCTTTCCGATCATGCAAATGGCGAACATCGATATGCAGCGCATATCGCTGGGCGCGCTGATCATCGCCCTCGCCCTGCTCGTCGACGACGCGATGACGACCACCGACGCCACGCTCACTCGCCTGGCGGAAGGCGACGACAAGGTCGCGGCCGCGACATACGCGTTCCGAACCTACGCATTTGCCATGCTTGCGGGAACGCTGGTGACGATCGCGGGCTTCGTCCCCGTCGGCTTTGCAGCCAGTTCGGCCGGAGAATACACATTCTCCCTCTTCGCGGTGGTCAGCATCGCGCTGATCGTGTCCTGGTTCGTTGCGGTGATCTTTGCGCCGCTGCTGGGCGTCGTCATTCTCAAGCCGCCAAGAGCAGCGGCAAACGCCGAGCCTGGCCGGGTATTTCGATGGTATCGAGGCTTCCTCACCTTCGCCATGCGCGCGAAATGGCTGACGATCCTCGTTTCGTTGGCGCTCTTCGTTGCATCCTTCCTCGCGCTTCCACTCATCCCTCGACAGTTCTTTCCTTCGTCGGACCGCCCGGAGTTGCTGGTTGACCTCAGCCTCCCACAAAATGCGTCGATCTATGCCAGCGAAACCGCGGCGCAACGCCTCGATGCTGCCTTGAAGGGCGACCCGGATGTCGCGCGCTGGAGCACTTATGTGGGTCGCGGCGCCATTCGCTTCTACCTGCCCCTCAATGTCCAGCTGCCGAACAGTTTCTTCAGCCAGGCGGTCATCGTTGCAAAGGACGTTGCGGCGCGCGAACGCCTGCGCCTGAAGCTGGAAAAAATCCTGTCTGAGGAATTTCCAAGCGCAATTTCGCGTGTCTCCCCGCTCGAACTTGGGCCACCGGTCGGATGGCCAGTGCAATATCGCGTCAGCGGACCCGACGTCGGCAAGGTACGCGAGATCGCCCTCAAGCTCGCGCAGATTGTCGCGACCAATCCCAAAGCCGAAAAGATCAATTTTGACTGGATAGAACCTGCCCGTCAGGTGCGCATTCGTGTCGACCAGGATGAGGCGCGCCTGCTCGGTCTCAGTTCGCAGGCAATTGCAAGCGTTCTCAATACCGTTGTATCCGGCACCTCCGTTACCCAGGTGCGCGACGATATCTACCTTGTCGATGTCATCGCACGGGCGACGGATGAGCAGCGTGTCTCGCTTGATACCCTGCGCACAGTGCAAGTGCCGTTGCCGGGCGGGCGAACGGTTCCGCTCAGTCAGTTTGCGACCTTCGAATACGGTCAGGAATATCCCTTGATCTGGCGCCGCGACCGCGTTCCGACCCTGACGGTGCAAGCCGATATCGTCGCGGGCTCTTTGCCGGAGACCGTTGTGACCGCGCTTTCGCCTGACGTGGAAGCCCTGACGAAAACCCTCCCTGCAGGCTATCGCATCGTTGTGGGCGGGACCGTCGAGGAAAGCGCGAAATCGCAGGCCTCGGTGATCGCCGTTGTACCGGTCATGCTGCTCATCATGCTGACCGTGCTAATGGTGCAGCTGCAAAGCTTCCAAAGGTTATTCCTGGTTCTCAGCGTAGCGCCTCTCGGCCTGATCGGCGTCGTCGCGGCGCTGCTGCTCTCCGGCAGGCCGTTGGGCTTCGTGGCCATTCTCGGCATCCTGGCGCTGCTGGGCATGATCACCAAGAATGCGGTGATCTTGATCGGCCAGATCGAGGCAGAGCGCTCTCAGGGAAAAACTGTCTGGGATGCCGCCGTCGATGCCAGCAGCGCTCGCTTCCGCCCGATCATGCTGACCGCCGTATCCACTGTTCTCGGCATGATACCAATCGCTCCAACCGTGTTCTGGGGGCCAATGGCCTTTGCAATCATGGGAGGATTGTTGGTCGCAACGATCCTGACGCTGATATTTCTGCCCACGTTGTATGTTGCCTGGTTCAGGGGAGTCGAGGGATCCTCCGCTCCTTCGTCGAAATCCAGCATGGCCGTTTGAAATGCGAACCGCTCGCTGCTCACGTACCGGTTCTCCGATCTGCCGGAAGCCCGCCGCTGGCGCTTCGACGCGATACTCGGAATCGAAGCCAAGCTCGATCAGAGATGGTCGATTGTCAGCATACCCTTCATCGAGGCATTCTGGTTCACCGACGGACTCAACGCCGGGCGGCAGGATCAGATCTATTCCGTTTCGCTTGGATTGAAGTACAATATCGCCAGCAGTATATCGCTCACCACCACCGTGATCTACGAAGCACGAACATCGAACGTTCCCCTGCGTCATTACACGGACGTGCAGATCGGCCCGAGACTCGACTTCGCATTTTGAAGGATAGGCTGCAGGAAATGGTCATGAAGCACTTCACTGCGGTGGCTGGTGCCGCATTCCTGCTATCGTACGCAGCATCCGAAGCCTCGGCACAGGGACGCGATTCAGTCGAGCGCGGTACGCGGATGGACACCGATGCGCTACGGGACGATGTCCGCACCAATCGCCTTCAGGTGCCACGGCATCCCCTGGTGGTCGAGCAGCCTCTGCAACTTTCCCCTGATCCAGGAGCAAAAGCCAAGCCGAAGAAAGCCAAGTCCAAGCAAAGCGGAGGAAGTAGTCAATAGCGCCATGGCGATTGAAACATCGGTCGGTGCGAGAACACTACCGGCTCGAGCAATACGGAGATCGAACCATGAACTCACCTGATGAGCGGGACGGACCGGAGGAACTGTCCCCGGACCGTCCAGTCGCCCTTGGGAGCGCGATTTTCCGCTCTATCGGTTTCTTTGGTTTCTGGCTGGTGCTCACCGGCGCCGACCCCAGCGATCTTGCGGCGGGGTTGGTTGCTGCATTTGCCGCGACCTGGGCAAGTCTGCGCCTGATGCCGACACAGCCCTGGGATCTGCGCCCCATCAAGCTCGCTGGATACGTGTCGCATTTTCTGCGTCAATCGATCACCGCCGGGATAGACGTCGCATGGCTCGCGCTTGATCCTCGGCTGAGGCTGCGGCCGGGCTTCGTGGTCTATCAGGCGCAGCTTCCACCAGGCACGACGCGAGAGGCATTCTGCGCAATCATGAGCCTGATGCCGGGCACGCTTCCCTGCGGTCAAGCGGAAGGCAATGGGCTAACGATTCATTGTCTCGATGTGACGCAGCCGGTGGCCGAGCAACTGGCTGTTGAGGAGGCCCTGTGCGTGCAGGCTCTCCGCGGAGTGCCGCGCAATGGCTAGCTTCCTGTTCGCAGCCGCGGGTTTCGTGTTGACGACGATCGCGCTCGGATTGTTGGTCATTCTTCGGCGCCGGGCCGAGGTTGACCACATGATGGCGGCGCAACTGCTGGGCACCGGCGGCGTCGCCATTCTTCTCCTGCTGGCCGCCGCTACCGAGGCTCCGCCGATCGTGGACGTCGCATTGCTGCTGGCGCTGTTCGCGGCGTTCGCAGCCGTGGCATTCGTCAGAAGCGCGTCCGGTTCGGAGCACGAGGTCCAGGATACAGCGAGCGGCCGATGAGACTTGTCCTCGACATCTTCACCGTTCTCGCCGTCTCGGCCGGGGCGTTCTTCTTCCTGGCGGGGACAGTCGGCTTGATCCGCTTTCCAGATGCGCTGACGCGCCTGCATGCGCTGACAAAGGTGGATAACCTTGGCCTTGGCCTCGTCGTTCTGGGCTTGCTGCCACAGGCGAACGGACTGTTCGGCGCATTGAAGCTCGTGACCATCTGGCTTTTGGTCCAATTGTCCGGCGCGATCGTTACCCAGCTCATTGCAGGCACGGTTCGACAACACGGACCACGTGAATGACCATCCTGTCTATCTTCGATATCGGTCTTGTCGTCCTGATCCTGGCGGTCGGGGCTGCGTCAATTGGCATGCGCGAAGCGTTCTCGGCCGTTATCGGCTTCGTCGTCTACGGGTTGCTGTTGTCCATCGCCTGGGTCAGGCTCTCCGCGGTTGATGTCGCTCTGACGGAGGCCGCGATCGGCGGCGGAATGACCGGCATGCTGATGCTCGGTGCGGTCGCGCGCCTGCGGTTCGCCAAAGGTAACGACAGCAGGACCAGTCTGCCGGTGCGTCTTGCTGCGGGCATATTATGCGCGCTTGTCGCGGCGGGCCTTGCAATCGCTGTCCTGTCCCCACCCGAAGTCATTCCCACGCTAGCACCGATGGCAATGGAGAACCTGCCGCAAAGTGGCCTCGGAAATCCCGTTGCCGGCGTCCTGTTCGTCTACCGCGCGCTCGACACGCTGCTTGAGAAAGTGGTTCTGATACTCGCTCTGCTCGGCGTCTGGTCGCTGGCGCCGGATCGCATGTGGGGCGGAATACCGGGACTGCGCGTCTATGCCCAGCCGAACAGCAAGCTGACGTTTCTTGCCCAGCTTCTGCCGCCGGTCGGAATCGTAGTGGCCGTCTATATGTGCTGGGTCGGAGCAAAGGAGCCGGGCGGCGCCTTTCAAGGCGGCACGGTGCTCGCGGCGATGTGGCTCCTTGTCATGATCGCGGGCCTGACCAGCGTACCTTCGATCAGCCAGCGATGGCTGCGCCTCCTGCTCGTCGCCGGACCCATGATCTTCCTTGCCATCGGCATCGCCGGCATGGTGCTGGCAAATGCCTTCCTTGCCTATCCTGCGGGCTACGCAAAACCGCTGATCGTCGCGGTAGAGGTCGCCCTGACTCTTTCGATCGGTGTGGCGCTGGGTCTGCTCGCCGCAGGCCCGCCGGAACGGGTGCAACGGCCATGAACGCTGCAACATTGTTTGGGCTGTGTGGCGCAGCGCTGGTCGGTCTCGGATTGTACGGGCTCGTCACAAACCCCGAGCCGCTGCGCAAGATCCTTGCATTCAACCTGCTGGGAAGCGGCGTGTTTCTGGTATTCGGCGTAGTCGCCAAACGCGCGGCAGCTTCCGGTCTCGGAGGCGATCCGGTCCCCCAGGCGATGGTCATCACCGCGATCGTCGTTGCCTTCGCGGCCACCGCCATGGCGATCGCGCTGGTGCTACGACTTTTGCAGGAAACCGGCCGGTCCACACTAAGCTCCGATACTTCAGCAGCCACGGATACGGCCGGAGCAGACTCTTGATGCCGGACGCCAATCTCTTGCCCGACGCAACGACGACCGACGGCGTGTTCCTTGTCCTGGCGATCGTCCTGCCGGCCGCCGGCGTTCTGCTGTCGTTCGTTCTCGGCGGACGCTACGCTGAACGCATCGCCCTCGTTCTGCTTCCCTCCGGCTTCATCCTCGCGACCATCATTTTGGTCGACGTCTGGCAAAGCGGCCACCGGCTGGTCTACATCGTCGGCGACTGGAAGCCTCCGCTCGGTATTGCATTGCGCGCCGACGGGCTCTCGGCCGCGATGATGGTCGTAATGGCAATTGTGTTCTGCGCGGTCGCGATCTTTGCGTATGCGGATTTCGGCACGCGTGCGGGGTCTGCCGAAGCCCGCGCACCGTTCGCGTTCTGGATCCTGCTGATGGCGATCTGGGGCGCGATGAATCTGATCTTCCTCGGCGGAGATCTGTTCACGCTGTACGTCGCGCTCGAGCTCCTCACCTTCGCCGCAGTACCGCTGGTCTGTCTCGACGGCCGGGCGGAGACACTGCAGGCCGCGCTGCGATACCTGATCTTCGCCCTGCTCGGCTCGATTCTCTACCTGGTCGGAACCGCCCTGCTTTATGGCAGCTACGCAACGCTCGACATCGTCCTGCTCTCACGCCAAATTCGTGCGGAGCCAGCAACACTTGTCGCGGCTGCGCTGATGACCATCGGGCTCTTCGCCAAGACGGCCCTCTTTCCACTGCATCTATGGCTTCCGCCCGCCCATGCCGGCGCGCCGGCGGCCGCCAGTGCCGTGCTGTCAGCGGTGGTGGTCAAGGGTTCGTTCTTCCTCGTCGTGCGGCTCTGGTTCGACGTCATGCCGGGGATGCTCGGTGGAGCCGGCGCGCAGCTGTTCGGTGCGCTGGGGGCCGCGGCAATCATCTTCGGCAGCGTCGTCGCCTTGCAGCAGCAGCGGCTCAAGCTCCTGATCGCCTATTCGACGGTCGCGCAGATCGGCTACCTGTTCCTGATCTTTCCGCTCGCGCTCGACGCGGCGTCGGGGCAACTGCAGGGTAGCGGCGCTTTGACCGGCGGTATCATTCAGGCGATTTCGCACGCGACCGCGAAGGCAGCCATGTTCATGGCGGCCGGACTTATCTATGCCGCGCTCGGCCATGATCGCATCGCCGAGCTCGGAGGGATCGCACGGGCACTCCCAATGACGATCTTCGCGTTCGCACTCGGCGGCGTGTCGCTGATCGGTTTACCTCCGAGCGGCGGCTTCCTGGCGAAATGGATTCTGCTCGAGGCAACGGTCGCGACCGGACAATGGTGGTGGGCGCTTGTAATACTCGCGGGAGGCCTCTTCACCAGCTGCTATATGTTCATCGTCCTGTCGCGCGCCGTTGCGCCGTCGGGCGCGCCTCTCAAGCTCAAAACTGCCGTGCCGAAATATCAGGAAGCCGCGGCGCTTGCATTGGCGCTGACGTCGCTATTGCTGGGTTTGGTCGCGCTCGGCCCTATCGATATCATTGAAGTAGGACGTCCGGATTCAATCATGGTCGGTTCACGATGATTGGACAAACCACATTGCTGGCCAGCGCCTTTGTCGTTCCGTTCGGCATGCTTCTGCTTTGTCTCTGGCCACAGATACTGAACCGGATGCCCTCGCTGCTGGCATTCGCACCTATTCCGGCGCTCGCCGCGGTGTTGCTGGTCGCTACCGATTCCTCGTTCGCAATCGGTTCAGCACGCTTCCATCTGACCTTCGCCATGGACCGTCCTGGCGCCATGCTGCTGGGAGTTTCGGCGCTTTTGTGGATCGCAGCGGGTGCTTACGCTTCGCAGTATCTGCAGAACCGGCCGAACCACGGGCGATTTGTGGTGTGCTGGTTGATGACCCTGACCGGCTGCGTCGGCGTGTTCCTGGCCGCGGACATGGTCGGCTTCTATTTTCTGCTCGCGCTGCTCACGCTTGGCGCCTGCGGTCTCGTCATCTACCACGAAACGCCGAGCGCATGGCGAGCCGGCGCGGTCTATATCGGGCTCGCATTGCTGGCCGAGGCCTTCCTGCTGATGGCCTTCGTGCTGCTGGCCTCAGAGATCCCGGGCAACAGCCTTTTGATCCGCGACGCCGCCGCAGCGCTTCCGACGTCGCCTCAACGCGATCTGATACTCGCCCTGTTGATTGCCGGCTTCGGCATGAAGGCGGGCCTCGTTCCATTTCACTTCTGGATGCCGCTGGCATACTCGGCGGCGCCGACGCCGGCTGCTGCGGTGTTGAGCGGCGCGGTCGTCAAGGCGAGCATCCTTGGAATGATCCGGTTCTTGCCGCTCGGAACCGCGCTGCCCGATTGGGGCACGGCAATCGCAGCCGCCGGACTATTCGCCGCGCTCTATGGCGTCGTGATCGGGATCACGCAGCGCAGTCCCCGGCTCGTGCTGGCGTATTCCAGCGTCAGTCAGATGGGGTTCATCATCGCGATCATCGGCATGGGGATGCTCACAGGCGATGGCCGCGCGGCGCTGGCGGCGGCTTTCTATGCCGCCCACCACGTTTTGGTGAAAGGCGCGTTGTTCCTGTCCGTGGGCGTCATCGCCGCGACCGGCAGCCGGCGGCTGTGGCCGATGCTGCTGCCCGCGGCAATCATTGCCGTCGGCCTCGGCGGCCTCCCCCTCACCGGCGGCGCATTGGCGAAATTCGTTGCCGACGAGCTGCTTGGAGACAGCACCGCGAGCACGATCGCAACGCTGTCTGCGATCGGCACGACGCTGCTGATGCTGCAGTTCCTGCGCCACCTTGCGAGCACGGCATCGCAGGACCCGCAGGCGACAGCCAATGCGGGACTCGTCTGGCCCTGGCTGGCCACCGCAGCCGTTTCGCTGGTCGTGCCGTGGACGCTGTACTTGACGGTACCGCGCGGAACGCTGCCCGATCCGCTTTCAGCTGCGGTTTTATGGAAGGCGCTGTGGCCCGTTCTGCTGGGCGGCGCCCTGGCGATGGCACTGTGGCGCTGGTGGCGCTCGATGCCGCAGATTCCCAAGGGAGACATCATTGTGGCGCTGGACGGCGGCGTGCGGGCCGCAGTCACATGGGGCAAGGCGCTGCAACGAACGGACAGCGTTCTTCGCCAATGGCCCGCGGCCACCGTGTCGCTGCTGATACTGACCGTCGCGCTCGGTGCAGCTGTGCTCGCACGATGAAACGGCGCGCCTGGCGGCGGGGCCACTCGAAGCAATGGGAACTATTGCGAGAAGATCGGCAGTTACACCCAACGCCAGCCACAGCGGCGACGTCCCCGGTGCCACCAACAAACCCACCGCCGGCGGCGACGGCGCGGATTAACGATGACGACCTGAGCCTTCACCGCCAGGTCATCGACCTCAGCGTGAGCTCCCTTGGCTACGGCCAGCGGCATGGCATCCGCGACATCAGGCGCGACAGCCCAGCCGATCGTTCCGACGCCGGCAATGCAACGATGGCACCAGGCAGGACATTCGTGAGCATCGCACGGCGACTCATTGCATCCATGAGTTTTCTCCCTTGTCCGAATGCTTTTTTGGGGCGCTGCGGGAACCGCAGTACAGTTGAACTCGCCTGGCGCACCACAACGAATTCAAATGTCCGGCTCGTATCGAGGGCAGCAAGACCCGCGCACATCTAAATTGAAATCAATCCGTCGATCAATTGGGGTATTCATCCGCTCAAGTCAGGGTTTCTTCCTATCAACCCCATACAACGCACCGGCATCATATGCGTGATCGAAGTTCCGCGGTTCCCGTGAGCACATCGATGCAGAATTATTGCGGACAGCAGCGGCCGAGAGCGCCCGTTTTTCCTCTACGGCGTGCCGGCCGGTCCCATCATATGCATGCCGTGAGCAACAGCGGCGGGCCGAGGGTGATGACGGTGGCGACAAGCGCCGTTATGAGCGTCGCGACAACGGCCCAATGCAGTAGCGCGCCGGTCGGACCGGAGCCGAAATCCGGGCTGGCACGGGCGATATCACGCCACATCCAGCCCAGCACGATCAGATGCACGAGGAGAGCCACGGCAAGCCAAAGCCGTAGCGTGCCCGTCGGCCATGCAAACGCGCAGCCGATGCCTTGGATCGCGTAGAGAACGACCAGCGCGCTGCACCAGACGGTGAAGCCCGCGGCGAGCCACCATAGCTGCCTTGATGGTACCGGACGCTCCCTCACGGTCGTCCTCCCAGCATCGCCACCAGCGCAGGCAGCGCGAGAACGAGGCCCATTGCAATGATCCCCGTGACCAGCGTGTAGTCCAGCCATAGCCGCGTGAGCCGCATATCCAGCACCCGGCGGGGTGAAATGAAGCCGGCACCGAGACGCAGCGTGTTGCTGATGAGAAAGAGAACGCCGATACCGGCGTGCAGCGCGACGTAGAAAGTCAGCGCCGCCGCCGTCGCCCCAAGCGCGTGCTCGCGTGGGTGCGGCACGATGCCGGCGATTTGCCAGACGGCTGTGGCGATGGCCGCAAGAAGCGCCAGACCGGCAAGGCCGATCCAGCCGCCTGCCCTGCCGCCAGCGCTGACCGCGCGCAGCGATCCGCGCGCCGCCAAGGCGGCCACCAGCAGCGTCACGCACGTGCCGACGGCGAGCATCAGGTCCGGCTCTGGTTTGATTGCGGCGCTCCAATTCGGCGCCGCGATCCAAAGATAGAAGGTTCCGAACAGCAGCGACGTGAACAGCGTGCCGTCGGCAACCAGCGCGCAGATCAACGCCAGCCACGCCGGCGCGTCCGCCGCCTCGGTATGCGGCGGCACGCTGACGCCGCGACCGACCGGCAAGGGACCGTAGTCGCGCGAAAGGCCGGCGCTCTGCCCGGCCAACACGAACAGGCCGGCGGTGAGCAGCGCAAAGCCGAGCGACAGCAGATAGAATTTGAACAGCATGGCCAGCACCGCCGCCGCGGTGGCGAGCGCGGTGTAAAGCGGCAGGTAAGTTGGGCGCGGCAACACGATCAGTTGATCCGGTACGCCCGATGTCTTGTGTACGCCCAGCGCCTCCTGCCAGCCGTTGCGCGTAGAACCGAGATAGCCCTCGCCGCTTGCCAGCGAGGTTGCGAGATCTCCCGAGGCGGTCGATTTGCCGCCGGACGTTCCGACATCGGGGATTGAGGCAAAGGCATAGGGTGCCGGCGGAATCGGCATCGCCCATTCCAGGGTCGTCGAGCCCCAGGGATTGCGTCGCACGCGGCGCCCGTAGCGAAGCTGGACCACGAGGTCGATGACAACAAGCGCGAAGCCGATTGTCATGACGAACCCGCCGACCGAAGACAGCAGATTGAGCCAGTTCCAACCTTCATCGCCGGAATATGTATGAATCCGGCGGGGCATGCCGCGCAGGCCGGTCAGATGCATCATGAAGAAGGTCATGTTGAATCCGATGAAGACCAGCCAGAACGCGGGTACCGACAGCCGGTGCACGGCGGTGCGTCCCGTCAGCAAGGGCAGCCAGTAGTAGAGCGCCGCGAGCATCGGGAAAGCCAGTGCGCCGGCCACCACATAGTGCATATGGGCGACGACGAAATAGGTGTCATGGGCCTGCCAGTCGAACGGCACCATGGCCAGCATGACGCCGGTCAGGCCACCCATCACGAAGATGAAGAAGAAGCCGAAGACGTAGAGCATCGGCACGTCCCAGCGCGGCCTGCCGTGGGCCAGCGTGGCGAGCCAGGCGAATATCTGCACGGCGGTCGGCACCGCGACAATCGCCGAACCCAGCGAGAAAAACGCGAGCGCGAGGTGCGGAATGCCCACGGTAAACATGTGGTGCACCCAGATGCCGAAGCTGAGAAACGCAAGCGCGATGATCGCAACGACGATCGCCCGATAGCCGACCAGTTCCCTGTTGGCGAAGACGGGAATGATCGTCGACAGCACGCCGGCCATCGGCAGAAAGATGATGTAAACGTCGGGGTGGCCGAACAGCCAGAATAGATGCTGCCAGAGCAGCGCATCGCCGCCCCGCGTCGGGTCGAAGAACGGCAGCCCGAAGGCACGTTCCACCTCGAGCAGGATCGATCCGAGGATCAGCGGCGGAAAGGCCACGATCATCATCATCGCAGTGACCAGGATGTACCAGGCGAAGATCGGCATCCGGTCGAGCGACATGCCCGGCGCGCGCATCTTCAGGATCGAGACCACGATCTCCACCGCGAGCGACAGGGCGGAGATTTCGACGAAGGTCACGCCGAGCAGCCATACATCCGAATTGATGCCCGGCGTAAATGCACTCGAGCTCAGCGGCGTGTACATGAACCAGCCGCTGTTAGGCGCGACGCCCACGATCAGCGAGACCGTCAGGATCGTTCCCCCGAACAAATAGCACCAGTAGCCATAGGCGGTCAGGCGCGGGAATGCGAAGTCCCTCGTGCCGAGTATCTTCGGCGTCAGATAAACGGCAAAACTCTCCACCATCGGGATGGCGAACAGGAACAGCATCATCGACCCGTGCATGGTGAAGACCTGATTGTAGGTCTCCGGAACCATGAATCCGGAATTGGGCGTCGCCAGTTGCACGCGGGTCAGCATGCCGAGCACGCCGGCGATGGCGAAGAACACGAACGACGTCACCATCATGCGGATGCCGATGACCGAATGGTTGACGGCGGCGAGGCGTTGGATTCCAGGCCCGGTGGCCCAGATCGCGGAAAGCTGGCGGTGCAGCCGCAATGCCGTTGCGCCCTGCGACAGCTGATCTGCGGATTCACTCATTTTTTCTGCGACCCTTCCGATGCTGCTGCGCGCGCAAGCGCTGCGGAGAACTCCTCCGGACGATGAACGACGACATCGAACCGCATGCTCGCATGATCGAGACCGCAAAATTCGCTGCATTGGCCGGCGTAGCGGCCGGGCTGATCGGCCTGAATGCGCAGGCGGTTCACATGCCCGGGCACCGCATCGATCTTGCCGGCGAGGCGCGGTATCCAGAAGGCGTGGATGACGTCCTGGCTGGACACCAGGATGTCGACCGGTGCGCCTGCCGGCATATGCAGGACACCTTTCGTCTCTGTTGCACCATGATCGGGATATCGGAACGTCCAGGCCCACTGCCGCCCGATGGCTTCGATTCGTGCCGGCGCCTGCCCCGGCAGCGGCAGAAGTCTTTCGCCGGCGATCATTGCATAGGCGATCAGCGGCAGCAGCACGACAGCCGGCAGCACCAGGCCGCCGAGCACCAGCCAGCGTTCCGGCGATACACTGGAGCCCCAGCCGGGGCGCCGGATCACCAGCACGAACAGCGTCATGACCAGCAGGAAGAGAATGGCCGAGCCGGCCAGCATCACCCACCAGAGCGTTGCGATCGAGGCGCCCGCCGGCCCAGAGGGATCCAGCGTCGATAGCGGTCCCGTGCAGGCGGGAAGCGTTGCGGCGATTCCGAGTTGGAAAGCCAGGCGCAACGGATTACGATGACGGCACGAACGACGTTGTATCGGACGCGATGGAGGCAGGCGATGGCAGAACGGGACGATCGCGCGACCCAGCCCCAAAGTGCGGTGATGCTGGAATTGCATCGGCTCGATTTCGGTTCGGCGGTTGCCCTGGTGGGACACCCGATTCACGTCATGATGGTGCATTTCCCGATCGCATTCGTGATCGCGACGCTCGGCGTCGACGTATTCTACTGGTGGTCGGGAGACGCGTTCTGGGCGCGGGTTGGACTCTGGTCGACCGGCATGGCGTTCTGGAGCGGCGTGGCGGCAAGCATCGTCGGCACCGGCGAGTTGTTGCTGGTGCGCGGCATCCGGCTTCTGGAAGCCAGTTGGTCTCACGCCGTGGCGGCGATGACGCTGGTGGCAGTTGCGGGGGCCAACTGGGGTCTGCGCCTGGTCGATCCCGCCTCTATCCTGCCGCACGGCCTCGCGCTTTCGGCCCTTGCATCTGTCATGGTGGGCTTCGCCGGCTGGCACGGGGGCAAGCTCGTGTTCGATCATGGCGTAGGCATTCTGATTTCGCCGAAGAAGTGACGGACCCAGCGCCCGAGTCCGCCCGGCTCGAACAGATTTGCGGCGATCTGGTTGGAATCGATCTGCGGCTTGGCGAGCACGATCCAGAGAATTGCGGCAATCACCACCACGTAAGCGCTCATAAGCGCCACGTAGGAACGCCAGCTGAACTTCCCTTTGGGCAGGAACAACTGCATCAGAACGAGGCCCGCGACCACGTGCAGCATCGACATGATCCCCACCAGCACCATCTTCAGCGAGAACCATTCGGCGAAGGTAGCCTGCAGAAAAATCAAAGCCGTTCCGCTGCCGATCGCGACGAATGCGGCAGGCGAAGTCAGCTCGACATAAACAAGCCGCGTAACGCGGTGCAGCCGTTCGAGATCCAGATCTGACTCGAGGGCCCGACGTTGCCAGAACAGAAACGGCAATGCGATCAGGCCGCCTGACCAGAGCGCGATCGCACCGAGGTGCACGAATTTGAGGAAGGTCGTCACAGCGCTGGTTCGCTCGATCTGAGGCTCGACCATGCGATCCAGAGCCCCACACCCAGGTAAGGCAGCATCGCCGGCACCCACATCAGCAAGCCGGCGAGTTGCTGGTCAGTGAGCGGTGCCATTCCCCAACTCGCCGCGCCTGCCAGATGAACGAGGTAAAGCGGCCTCGGCGCGAAGACGATCAGGGCACCGAGAAGGCCCATCTGGCCAATCGTGGCCGCCAACGCCATCAGCGCCGTGCCGGGCTGCGTCGGTGCCAGGATCGCGCGCCACAGCAGCCAGGCGCTTCCAAGCAGTGACACCTGCATCAGCCAATAGGCCGGCACGCTTGCAAGGCCCCATGTGTAGAGCCCGGGTGCGTGCCAGATCCAGAGGACGGCCGCATTTACCGCGACCAGCACCGCGATCGGCAGCGGGCCACTTTTCCGCTGCGGAAACGCGAGTGCGAGAAGCGGCGCGACGGCCGCGATCAACAGGACATGGTGCAGCACCCGCACGGAAAACAGCGCCGAGGACATCGCGCAAAGCGGCGACACGAAGATGATCAGCATCAACGCCATCGCCGCCCACCCCGCCCGGGCGTCGGAGGAGCGTCCACGGCCGACAGCGATCGCAAGCACGGCGAAAATTCCAATCAGTAGCGGGTCCAGATTCCAGCGCGTCCAGAGATCATCCGGAAGAGCGGCGGGACCGCAATAGGCGATGATCGAAGCCGGCATGGCACCTCATGCAGTGAGGCCCTGCCAGTGCGCCGCAACGCGAGAGGCCGGCCGAATCCTCCACGATATATAAACTCAGCATGATCCAATGAACCGAGAAATCGGTAGTTGCCCGCAAAGAATCAGTAATTGTCCCTAGGCGGAACCGGTTTGCGGCAATGATAGATTCCGCAGTGCGATTGCTGCCGTCTCTTGGTCGTTGCGGAAGGGGTTGGTTCGTGCACCTTCTTTACAGTTTGCGCGGGGCCGTCTGGATCCTCGTCTATTTGCTGTTCATTTTCGCGCCCTTGTTCGCGCTCCTGGCAGGCTCGCATCCGCCGGCGCGCAACGTCTGGACGGAGTTTTCAGTCGCGCTCGGCTATTCCGGCCTGGCGATGATGGGCCTGCAGTTCGGGCTGACCGCACGCTTTCGCTACGTCACCGAGCCATGGGGTGAGGACGTCATCTACCATTTTCACCGCCAGATCTCGCTTGTGGCGGTCGGCCTGGTCGTGGCGCATCCGCTCATTCTGATCGCGGTCAAACCGGAACTGCTCGCCCCGTCCAATATGCTTGATGCGCCGCTCAGTGCCTACTTCGCCTTCCTGTCCATTTTCTCGTTGATCGCGCTCGTGGTGGCGGCACTGTGGCGCACGGCGCTGAAGATCAGGTACGAGACCTGGCACCTCAGCCACATCGCGCTGGCCCTCACAGCCGTCATCGCAGGCGTCGTGCACATGGTGGGATCGAGCTTCTACCTTGTCGATCCCTGGAAACGGGCATTGTGGATCGGCCTGACAATGTTCTGGGTCGCGCTGCTGCTCTACGTGCGGATCGTCAAGCCGCTGTTCATGCTTCGCCGGCCATACCGCGTCTTGGAAGTGCGCAAGGAACGCGGCGACACCACGACGCTGGTGATGCAGCCCGATGGCCACCCCGGGTTCCGCTTCAGCCCCGGCCAGTTCGGCTGGCTGACGGTGTGGGGGAGTCCGTTCAAAATTACCGGGCACCCGTTTTCATTCTCGTCCAGCGCCGCCGCCACAGACGGACGCGTCGAGATGACGATCAGGAACCTCGGCGATTTTACCCGCGGGATTCCGAAGGTGCCGGTCGGCCAGCGCATCTATCTTGACGGACCCTACGGCGCATTCACGACAGGCAATCCGGCGGACATGCATGTGTTGATCGCCGGCGGAATCGGCGTGACACCCATGATGAGCATGATCCGCACGCTCGCCGACCAAGGCGACAAGCGACCCGTCGTGCTGCTTTACGGTGTCCAGGACTGGGAATCGATCACCTTCCGTGAAGAACTCGAAGCCCTGAAAGCGCGGCTCGACCTGAAGATCGTCTACGTGATCTCAAGACCGCCAACCGGCTGGAGGGGCGAGAAAGGCTTCATCGACGCGGCGATGTTCAAACGTCATTTGCCGCTGCCCTATGCCGAGCATGAGTATTTCATCTGCGGGCCGAACGTGATGATGGACGCGATAGAGAAGGCGCTCGGCGAGATGAACGTGCCGATGTCGAAGTACCATTCCGAACGCTACAGCTTCGTCTAGGGAGGCCGCCGATGCGCCGTCTGTTTGCCGACCGGCTGGTCCTCGCCACGGGAGTGACCGTGGTCCTGATGTCGATCCTGTTCGCGCTTTCGCGTGTCGCCGGATAGGCGTGCTATCTATTGAATAGGCCGGGCGGTGGCGGCAGCGGCGGGGATTCCCTCGCCGATCCGTTCGGTCATGTACGTGAAGAACGGGTTCGAAGATGCCCGCATCAGCGAGTCGAGGCTGGCGATCAGGACATTGCGCTCGCCCCGCGGTGCCAGGGTGCCGAGATTTTCTCCGAAGTTCTCCGACGGGTCGGGTTCGGCCCCATACAGACTGTCGCTGACCGGAAACGGCAGCGCGACGTGCGACAGCGAATAGAATCCCCGCGGATACGATAGCCCGAGCGGCCGCGAGTTCTCGACGTCGCCGCCGGCTTCGGTCACGCGTTCGATTACATCGTCACTATTGTCATCGGAATTGGTGATGATGGCGAGGCGATAGCGCCGCGGGCCGCTCGGAACGATACGCGCGAGCGCTGTATCGGCACTGGAGCGGAGCAATGGACCAAACTTGGCCGTGCGGTTGACGTCAAACAGCACCAATTCGTGGCCGTTCTCTGGAAGGTGTGCATAAAGCGCCGATACGATCGCCCGCGTACTGACGGTAAAATCAATCAGCGACTGAAAGGTCAGGGTCGGCGGCAACTGACTTAGCTTGCCTTCACGGGCGTAGCGGGCAATCCGTTCCTGCAGCGTTTGCGTGAGGCGATAGGATTGGCGCGCGCCGTTGACAGGAAACGAGTTGTATTTGAACGGATTGAACTCGGGCACGATGCCGAGCCATGCCGCCTTGGCGAACGCAGGCAATATCGAAGGCAAGCCCGCCAGACGTGCCAGGCGTGCGACGCGCGTGATGCCGACCATCGGCGAAATCAACACCAGGCGATCTGGCCGGGCCAGCTTTTCGTCGCTGATGGAATCAAGCGCATACATCAAGGCCAGCGCGCCACCGTTGGAGAAACCGACCAGATGCAACGGCGCGGACGGCCCAGTGCGCGCGCGTGCTTCGCGCACTGCGAGCCGCGTCGCCGCCATCCAGTCTTCCCACTCCACGTCGGTCAGCGCGGCAGGGACAGTGCCATGTGCCGGCATCCTCGGCACAATCGCCACGAACCCCTGGTCACGGTAGAAGCGCGCGATATGGCGCTGACTGTAAGGGGAATCCGTCAGGCCATGCAGTAGAACGACCGCCCCGACCGGCTTTCCGTTTGGCTCGAGCACAAAGGAACGATTGAAATCCTGCACGAAGTGGCCTGGATAGACCGGACTCCCCTCAAAGTAACGATTGGCCGGCACGCGCTCGGCCGCGTCGAGTTTCTGCGAAACCTCGCGCCGGACGTCGTCGAAGATCCTGGCCTCGGCTGTCAGGTATTCCGCCCAGTTCGCCGCCTCGAGTTTTTCCGTCGGCAGTTCATGCGGAATGTAGGTATGCCATGGCTCGAGCGGCAATCCCCGCTGCGAATCGTAGATCCGGACGGCAAGGAACGTCAGAAAGGACACGCCGAGCAGCGCCCCGGTAATCCTCAGATATTTGAATACTCTCGCTCGCATGATCGAAGCATACCTGCGCAGGCATCATTCTAGAAGGAGCCAAACATCGAGCCCAGGACAATAACTGCCACCAGGGCGATGAGTGCGCTGACAATCCCGACCATGACGATATCGAGATAGCTTTCGCGGTGGGTCGAGCCGCAAACCGCGAGCAGCGTCACGACCGCACCATTGTGCGGCAGGCTGTCGAGCGTGCCGGAGCCGATGGCGGCCACCCGGTGCATCAACGCGGGATTGATGCCCTGCTCTGCCGCGATGCGCATATAGGTGTCGCCAAGGGCATCGAGCGCGATCGTCATGCCCCCCGAGGCGGATCCGGTTAGGGCGGCGAGCACGTTGGTCGCCACCGCAAGCGAGACCAGCGGCCCGCCTCCGATCGAAAGCACCCAGTCGCGCACCGCCGCAAAGGCGGGCAGCATTGCGACGACGGCGCCAAAGCCCACGAGGCTGGCGACACTGAACGCCGGCAGGACGGAGGCGTTAGCGCCGGCGTCCATGCTCTCGCGCAAGGCCGGCAGCCGCTGGCGATTGAAGAGCACCAGCGCAAGGATCGCGGCCGCGAGTGCCACCGCCACCGACCAGACGCCGGCAACGGCGGACAGCGAAGTGGAACCCCAATGCGGCTCCGCCAGGAACGAAAAATCCAGGCGCGGCAGAATGACGAGCGACATCAGGAGATTGACGCTCACGACGACGACCAGCGGCAGCACCGCGATGGCAATGGGCACCGGGGTTTCGCCGTGACGTCCGTGGCCGATCTCCGCGGGATCGAACTCGCGGGCGGTCGTCGCCCGCTCCCGGATGATCTGATCATCGGCGGCCGCGCGCGGGGAGACATCGGCACCACCGCCATAGCCCTCGCCCGCCCGCCGGGCGGCGGCTTCGCAGCGGGCGAGCCACCACAATCCAAATCCCAGCATGATCGCGGAGGCGATGACGCCGAGGCCGGGCGCGGCGAACGGCGTGGTGCCGAAGAACGGCATCGGAATCGCGTTCTGAATGGCAGGCGTGCCGGGGAACGCCGTCATCGTGAATGTCGAGGTGCCAAGCGCGATCGCTGCCGGCATCAGCCGCCGCGGAATGTCGGCGGCCTGAAACAACGCCTGGGCCATCGGCGCCAGTACAAAAAAGGCAACGAACAGGCTGACGCCGCCATACGTCACCAATGCACCTGCGAGCACCACCGCCAAGATGGCGCGGCGCGGACCCAGCCGCTCGGTCATGAAGCGCGCGATGGCGGTGACCGAGCCGCTGTCATCCATCAGCTTGCCGAACAGCGCGCCAAGCAGGAACAGCGGGAAGAACTGCGCGAGGAACTGCGCCGCGCTGCCCATGAAGGTCTGCGTCCAATGAGCAAGCAGCGGCTCCCGAGAAACAGCAGCTGCGATCAGTGCCGCTGCGGGCGCCAACAGCAGCACGCTCCATCCGCGAAAAGCCAGCCAGACAAGCAGCCCCAGCCCAAGGAGAATGCCCAGAAGTCCCATGGCATCAAACCTGTTCCAGGAGGACGTCCAGATTGATGGTGGACTGTTTGCCGACATTCGCGCCATGCTTGGTCAGGAAGTCTTCCGCGCAGCGGCGGCCCTCGACCTTCAGCATGGTTAGAAAGTCCCATTCCGCATTGAACTTGGAGGATGCGCCTAGCTTGTCCAGGGTTGCACTGGAGATGAGATGAATCCGCATCGCAGCCCATAGAGCTCCCTCACCGCTGCCGACGTCAGCAACCTGACGCAACAGCGCAATCATGCGCAATTCCTTCAGCAGCGTGGCGTTGAAGGAAACCTCGTTTAAGCGATCGAGGATATCGCGCGCCGAACGCGGCGTACCCTGGCGTTCAACCGGGTTGACGGCGACAAGCAGCGTATCGTGCGATGCACACTCGCGCACCAACGGCGTGATGGTCGGATTGCCCGAGTAGCCGCCGTCCCAATACGCCTCCCCGTCGATCTCGATGGCCTGAAACAGCGTCGGCAGGCACGCGGATGCCAGCAGCACATCCGGCGTGAGCTCCTTGTTTCGGAACACGCGGCCGCGACCGGTGCGGACGTTGGTGGCGGTCACGAACAAGCGGATTTTGGATTTCGCCGCCCGCTCGAAATCAACGCATTCGGCCAATATATCGCGTAACGGGTTGGCGCCTCGCGGGTTCAGGTCGTAAGGCGAAAACACACGTGCGGCCATGTCGAATGCAAGGAAGAATGGCGAGTTGTCCAAGCTCCACCGGCCCAGGAGAACATCCATCGGGCTCCGCCGGATCGGGCTGAACCGGGCGGAATGCGAGACGCGCCGCCAAAACTCTTCAAGCGCCGCCCGTGCACCCTCGGGCCCGCCTTTTTCATATCCGTCGACCAGGACAACGGCATTCATTGCCCCCGCGGAGGTGCCCGAAATGCCGTCGAGCCGAAGCCAAGGCTCCTCAAGGAGGCGATCGAGCACGCCCCACGTAAAGGCGCCATGAGAGCCGCCACCCTGCAAGGCAAGATCGACCAGAACGGTTTCGCGGCCAGATTTCGCCGGAGGAGCGGTGTCCATCATTCTCTCATCAATTGCTGCGGGTGCTAACAACCTAGCGAAATACCCCCCCGTCGCCATCGGGTTTTACCCTTATCGCCCGCCAACAGGATCACCTGAGCTTGGCGGCCGGACCACAGTGGCCTGGGGGATCGCCACGACTGCTATCTTGCAAACGGCCGCCAGCGTATCTTGGCGCCACGTTCGATGCATGTCGTTTCCGGCGAGACAACGACGAATCCGCCGGCGCGGCTGAGCTGATGCAGCTTTCCGGAATTGGCATCCGGCAACAGTTCGATCAGCGGAAAACCGTTCTCGACGCCCGAGAGAAGCGCGGGCAGATAGGTCCTGCGGCCGGGCCGACCTTTCCAGTCGAAATTGGCGATTGCCGCGCACTCATGATCGCCCTCGGGCCTGATACCGGCGCGAACCGCCAGGATCTGATCGACGATGACCTTGAAGGTCGTGAACAGCGCGCCGGGATTGCCGGGAAGACCGACATAGGTCGCATCGGCCAATTTGCCGAGAACAAGCGGTTTGCCCGGCTTGATGGCGACCTTGCGAACCCAAAGCTTCCCGCCGCAGCGCTGGAACGCTTCCACCACGTGGTCCTCGTCGCCTACGGATATGCCGCCGGCGCTGACGATGAGGTCGGCGCGCGCGGCTGCCGACTGGAAGATCGCCCGCAATTTGGACGGCTGGTCCACGCAACTTCCGAGATCGACCATTTCGATCCACGGCCTGCCGAGCAGGCTGCGCAGAATGAAGCGGTTCGCGTCATAGATCTCGCCGGGCTGGATGCTTTCACCGGGCTGCCGGAGTTCGGAGCCGGTCGTGAACATCGTCACGCGAAGTTTGCGGAAGACGCGAACCCCGGGATAGCCGCAGGCTGCGGCAAGGCCCGCCTGCAGCGGCCCCATCGCCGTGCCGGCTTCGATCAGGCTGTCGCCTTCGCTGACGTCCTCACCCCGCCGCCGGATGTTGTCGGACGGCCGCGGTGGGCGAGAGAGAATGACGCTGTCGCCTTCGCGGCGTACGTCTTCCTGCGCGACGACGGCATCGGCGCCTGCGGGAATCGGCGCGCCCGTCAGGATGCGAACGGCGCACCCGCGCTGCAGCGCCGGATTTCCGATCGTGCGTCGGGCCGGGATGCTGCCGGTCACCTTCAACAAATTTGGAATGTCGGCAGACAGACTGGTCGTGTCGACCGCATATCCGTCCATCGCGCTATAATCGAAACGCGGCAGGGGGGCATCCGCTCTTATGGTCTGGGCGAGAATCCGGCCAGTGACATCGTTCAGGTCTAAACGTTCCGTTTCCACGATGGGCCGCACCTCGGCCAAGCCGATGGCGAGCGCTCGCTCGACTGAGACGAGGTCTTCTATTGAAGGGGCGACGCAATCGTCGATCCGTGGTGCTCGTAGCTGCGCCGGCATTTTGCCTCCACCTTGTCTTGCAGGCTCTCGGCTATTGTCTAACAGGACGCTGGCTCCGCACTTTGCGCTACCGCAACAGGAAACTTTCTGTTGAGCCAATCCATGGTCTCGGACGGATCGCTGGAGAACTCCGCCGATAGACCACCGGTAAAAGTGCGCCATGCCTCCAGGTTGCGGATCGGGACCCCGATCACGACGGGAATGCCGCGATCGATCGCGATGGCGATCAGATCGAGCAGTCCCCGGCCTTCGGCTTCCACCTTGCCGAACTTGTTCAGGATCAGCAGTTCCGGGCCCGTATCCAGTGAACGCGCCACCTGCGCGTTCACCTCGGCGAGCGCCGCCAAGTCCAGCCGGCACCCTCTTGCGCCCGGGCCACGGTCTTCATACAAATCGGTCCGACGGCCCGTCGTGAGTTCTTCCAGCGCCACCTCGCAAGGACCTGCCGTATCCGGGCAAACCGGATGCTGCAGCACGCCGGCCGCTCGAAGCTCGCGCCTGCGGCAATACTCCACGATGGCTTCGAAGGTTGATTGCGGATAGGCCTCGTTGGCGTACACGATCGCCACCAGGGACTGCCAAGGCCGCACGCTTGCGCTATGCGGCGGGACGGAATGCAGCGCATGCATCTGTATTCACCTCTATTCGTCAAGCCCCGATCAGATCGAGGCAAAGGGAATCGCGGGAAAGACCGCGTTCAGGCAGACATCGATCGCCGAGGGACGTCCCGGCACGTTGACGATGAGGCACTTGCCGCGGGTTCCGGCAGTCAGCCGGGAGAGAATGGCGGTCGGCACGTGCCAGCAAATTGTCCGGCATGTCAGCCCTCCTCCAGAAGCTGCGGTTCCAGCATCAACAGCCCCGCGAATGCCTCCTCCGCATGGCGGCGGACCATGGTGATCGGCTCGGGAAGTCCCGCATAGTCGTTCTCACGGTCGAGGCTCTCGGCGTCGTCAAGCGACGACAGTTTCAACCCGAGATCGCGCAACAACCCGTCGCCCAAGCCATAGATCCAGCCGTGGACCGTGATGGACTGTTGACGCTGCCAGGCGCCGCGCAAGATCGGCGTGGCGGCGATCCGCCGTAACTGAAGCTCGACGTTCAACTCGCAGGCGCGGTCCATTCTGGCGGCGTCATTTGGGAGGCGGTCCAGATCGGGCGCGCAGCGCCGGCACATTTCCCGCACCGGCGCCAACCAGTGATCGACCAGGCCGCCGCCACCCGGCGGCTCGAACGCCCTGCGGATGCCGCCGCAGCCATAATGGCCGCACACGATGACGTGCTTCACCTGCAGCGTGTCGATCGCGAATTCGAGCACCGACAGCAGATTCATGTCGCCGGTATGAACGACGTTGCCGACATTGCGGTGCACGAACACTTCGCCGGGATCGAGCCCGACGATGTCATTGGCGGGAACGCGGCTGTCCGAACAGCCGAGCCAGAGATAGCGCGGCGCCTGCTGCTCGGCGAGACGACGAAAGTAATCGGGATCGCTGCGGGTCTTGCCCGTCGCCCAGGCCACATTGCGGTCGAATAGCTCGTCGATCATCTGATGTCACGATCCCGAGCCGGCGACGCCAAAGATCATGGTGTACGGACTCACGAGCAGCCCCCTCCGCCGCCGCAGGTACAGCCGGCACGGGCGGGCGGCTCCGGCGCTTCGTCCTTCTTCAGCGACCAGTTGACCATGTAGACGAGGCAACGGGTGCCGGGATCGTCGGTGCGTTCGACCACGTTCATCAGCCCGAGCCAGTCCTCGCTGCCGGCAAGATTGGCAAACCGCCTGACGGCGCCGGAAGCATATTCGCCGACGGTCTCCTCAAATCGCGTGGCGGATTCGTCGACGCGAGCGAACAGCACGATATCGTTGCAGGCGAGCAGCGCCTCGCTGGCGGCTGCGTCCTCGCTGAAACTGCGGATGATGTCGCCGAGTTGCATTTTCGGGTCCTACTGCAACAGCGGCGACGCCGCCGCGGCGAGCGTGACACCCGATATCTCTGCCCGGCCCGCCAGCACCGAGACGTACTGCGCCAGGGCGCGGTGCTGGACGCTGGTCGTGAGATAGTCCGCGATACGGTCGCGCGCGAGTTCGAACGGCAGCACCTGCCCGGGCGCATGCTGATCGAGACGGATAATGTGGAAGCCGTAGCGCGTCTCCGCGATGGCGAAATCGCCGGGCCGCATCCGCTCCAGGGCCGCCTCGAACTCGGCGACCGTCTGGCCGCGCGTCAATTGACCGAGCCGGCCGCCCTCCGGCGCGGAGGTCTTGCAGGCCGAATGGCTACGGGCGAATTCGGCAAACAGCGCCGGATCGGACCGGACGGCCGCCAGGATGTTCTCGGCCGTGAGGCGGGCCTCGGTGCGGGCGGCGACGTCATCCGGACGCGAGGCGATCAGGATATGCGCCGCCTCGTACAGGTCGCCCGAACGGAAGCGCTGGCGGTTCTGCTCATAGAACCGGAGGCA
>PNLC01000001.1 GCA_013822885.1 Bradyrhizobium sp. | reverse complement strand
GCTGCAGATGGCCGTCGCGGTGCGCGACAAGGTCGTGCAGGCGTATCAAGAAGTCAGTCGAATGGCGATTTGAGGTAGGAAATGCGAGCTCTTGCAATAGCGGCGACCGGAATGAGCGCTCAGCAGCTCAATGTCGAGGTTGTTGCGAACAACATCGCAAATATCAATACGACGTCGTACAAGCGCTCGCGCGCCGAATTCACCGACCTGTTCTATCAGATCGATAGGATGCAGGGTGTACCGAACCGGGTCGGCGAGGGAGCGGTGCCCGAGGGGGCGAAGCTGGGCCTGGGTGTTCGATCGACGGCTGTGCGGAAGCTGCATCTACAGGGCGCGCTGGCGCAGACGGGCAACGCCTACGATCTTGCGGTCAATGGCCGGGGCTGGTTTCAGGTCGTGGGGCCGAATGGCGACATGCTCTACACCCGCGCCGGATCGTTCAACACCAATGCTGACGGGCAGCTTGTGACGGCTGACGGCTACAATGTCGAGCCGGCGATTCTCATTCCGCAGGGCACGGTCGAGGTCACCGTAAACGAGTCGGGGCAGGTTTTCGCCAAGCTGGACAACGAGGTCGCGCCGCGCCCGCTGGGCCGGCTCACGCTTGCCAGCTTTGCGAACGAGGCCGGGCTCGATCCGCTTGGAGGCAATCTCTACAAGGAGACGATCGCATCCGGCGTTCCCGTGGTCGGCGTTCCCGGCGATCCCGGATACGGAAAGATCCATCAACGCTATCTGGAGAGTTCGAATGTCGATCCCGTCAAGGAAATCACCGAACTGATCTCGGCCCAGCGTTCCTACGAGATGAATTCGAAGGTGATCCAGGCGGCCGACGAAATGGCCGCGACGATCTCCAAGGGGCTTCGGTAAGATCGAGAGTCGAGCGATGGCATTGATACGCGTCATACCTGCCTTGATGCGGGGGATTGCGGCGCTCGCCCTTGTTGCATCCCTGACGGGCGGCAGCGCGGCCGCGGAGGATGTGGCGCGCTTCCCGGTGCCGGCTACGACGATCTACCCGGGCGATCTGATCAACGATGAATTGATCATCGAGCGGGCGTTCGCGCCGAACATCCCGGGCGCTGCCGCATTCATCAGCGAGCGGCCGATGGCTGTCGGCCGTATCGCCCGGCGTACGCTGTTGCCCGGACAGATGATCCCGATCAACGCCCTCGAGGAGCAGAAGATCGTGACACGCGGCAATGTCGTCAAGGTCATCATCGAGGATGGCGCGCTGTCGATCGTTACCTACGGCTCGTCGCTGCAGTCCGGTAGCCCGGGCGCGCTCATTCAGCTCCGGAATCTCGACACCGGCGTGACGATCAGAGGAATCATCCAGCCGGATGGATCCGTGCGGATCCAGAACGGATGATGCGGCGGCTACTATCGGGGCTCATCCTTGCCCTTTCGATCACGGCAGCCGAAGCTGCGGTGCGGATCAAGGATATCGCCAACCTCAAGGGGGTGCGCGAGAACCAGATCCTCGGCTACGGGCTGGTGATCGGCCTCAAGGGCACCGGCGACACGCTGCGGAACTCTCCCTTCACCGAGCAGTCGCTGCAATCGATGCTCGACAACATGGGCATCAACATTCGCGGAACGTCGCTTCGAACGCGAAACGTCGCGGCCGTGATGGTAACGGCCGATCTGCCACCCTTTATTTCTGGTGGCTCGCGGCTCGACGTCGCCATTTCCTCGCTCGGAGACGCTTCTTCGCTGCTCGGCGGAACGCTGGTCATGACACAGTTGCGCGCCGCAGATGGCGAGGTCTATGCGGTGGCCCAGGGCGCCATCGCGGTGGGGGGATACTCGATCGAGGGGGCAGCGCAGACGGTCAATCAGGGCGTCGCCACGTCGGGCCGCATCCCGAACGGGGCGCTGATCGAGCGGGAGGTGAGAGGTAATTTCAGCGATATGGATTCGCTGGTTCTGGAGCTGAAGAATCCGGATTTCGTGACGGCGACGCGAATTCTCGACGCGATCAATCAGCATGGTCGCGGGCGGTATCAGGCCGGAATTGCCTTCGAGCGCGATTATCGAACGATCGTATTGCATCGGCCGCGATCGGTCTCGCCGGTTCGCTTCATCGCCGAGATCGAGGAACTCCTGGTGGAGCCCGATACGCCGGCGCGCGTCGTGGTCGACGAGCGGACAGGGACGGTGGTGATCGGCCGCAACGTGCAGATCTCGACGGTCGCCGTCACCCACGGCAACCTGACCGTTCGAATTACCGAAGCGCCGATTGTCTCCCAGCCTTCGCCTTTCTCCAGGCGGGGCGAAACGGTCGTGGTCCCGCAGACATTCATCGACGTCAATGAGCCCGGTGCGAAGGTCGCGGTGTTGCGCGGCACGGATCTGCAGCGCCTCGTGCGCGGCCTCAACCAGATCGGGCTGAAGCCATCGGGAATCATCTCGATACTGCAGGCGATCAAGGCGGCGGGCGCGCTGCAAGCCGATCTCGTCATCCAGTGAGATGTTCGCGACAGCGTCGCGCAAGCTTGCACGTGCAACGCTCGCGCGGATCATTCACGAGAGGGCGAATGCCTGGCATCGCGACATTGTCGAGAAACGTGTTTCTCCTGGGGTGCGTCGCGCTGTCCGGGCAGACGGCAGCCTGGGCTCAGTCCGGGCAGAAATTGTCCAAGCCGCTTAACCTGAGCGAGTTTGCCAAATCGCCCCCGCGTCCCCGCCCTGCCGCGAAGGCCGAACCCGCGCCCGCTCTGCCGACGCCGGACAGAACTCTGACGACTGCAGCCGTTACCAGGAAGAATTCGGTACTGCCGCTTGGGGCGGGCGAGACGGCACCAGGAAATCAATCGGAGTCCGACGTCGCCAAATTCTGCGCGAATGTCGCCGATGCGGCCCTGGACGCCCGGGTCGCGTGGCAGCAAAAGGAGCTGGAAGCCGCCGAGGCGAAGCTCCGGCAGCGCATTGCGGAACTGGAGGAGAAGCGGGCCGAGTACGAACAATGGCTGAAGCTGCGCGAGGACTTCCTGAAGAAGGCCGAAGACAATGTCGTCGAGATCTATTCGCGCATGAACCCGGACGCAGCGGCGCAGCAGATTGCGAGCATGGCCGATGGTACGGCGGCGGCGGTGCTCGCCAAGCTTCGCGCCCGGACGGCAAGCGCCATCCTGAACGAGATGGAACCGGCGCGCGGGGCTCACCTCGCCGATACGCTGGCCGGAATGCGTCGTCCCGACGATGGGAAGGCCAGGAAATGATGTCCATGCGGTTGCCCTTTGCATTCGTGGCCTGCTTCGTCCTGAGCGGTTGCGCGAACAATCTTGCCGAGATCAACCAGGCGCCGGTCATGTCGCCGATCGGGCATGGTTTGCAGGCGGATGCGCGCGGCATTCCCGTCGAGCGGCGCGGCCAGTTCGAGCGCAAGGACCTCTATCGGGATTCGCGCGCAACACGTGTCGGCGATCTCCTGACGGTCACGATATCGATGAACGACAAGGCAACACTCGACAACAAGACGGATCGGTCGCGAGACTCGAAGACGACGTTCAGCGCCGACTACTTCGCCGAGTTCCTGCCGTGGTCCAAGGCCGGACAGATCGACGCGAACACCAATTCGCAATCCTCGACAAAGGGCGCAGGCAAGATCGACCGCACGGAAGAGGTGAAATTCTCGGTCGCGGCGGCCGTGGTCGACGTGCTTCCGAACGGCAATTTGCTGATCAGCGGATCGCAGGAAGTCCGCGTGAACTACGAGATGCGGGTTCTGAACGTGGGTGGCATCGTGCGGCCACTGGATATCACCCGGAACAATACGGTCGCGTATGAAAAAGTTGCCGAAGCGCGGATTTCATACGGCGGCCGCGGCCGCCTGATGGAGGTGCAGCAGCCGGCGTGGGGACACCAGATCTACGACCGCGTCGTTCCGTTCTAGGCAATGACTTGCGGTTTGGGACCGAAAAGGCATCGGCGGACAGGGGGGCGGTGACATGATGCAATGGCTGGCCGTCTTCCTCGTGCTCACGGCCGTGTCGGCCGGCGCGGGGGTGCTCTCAAGCCTGCATCTGCTGCACACAATGCAGCGAATTGCGGACAGTCAGAAGGAAGTGCAGGAACGGCCGGTGGCGTCGGCCTTCAGTCCGAACGCCCGGCTTCGCAAGATATCGCCGGTCGTCACCAACCTGGCGTCGCCGCCCGGGGCCTGGATACGCATGGAAGCATCCGTCATTACCGATCAGCTGAATGAGGAGGAGGCGAGCATTCTCGCGGCCCGGGTCGGCGAAGACGTCGTCGCATACCTGAGAACGCTATCGCCGGCGCAGATCGAGGGGGCGCGGGGGCTGCAGTATCTGCGGGAGGACCTCAACGAGCGGGCCGTCATTCGCTCCAGCGGCAAGGTTCGCGAATTGATCATAGAAACGTTGGTCGTCCAATGAAGCGCGTACTTCTTGTCGCCTTGCTCCTTGTTTTGCCGACGGCAGCATCTGCCCAGATACCGGACCTCTCGACGCTGCTTCCGGCGGGCCAGGGCAGCGCCAGCGGCCGCGTCATCCAGATGGTCGCGCTGCTCACGGTGCTGTCATTGGCGCCCGGCCTGCTGATCATGGTGACCAGCTTCACCCGGTTCGTGGTCGCCCTTTCGTTTCTGCGAGCGGGCCTCGGATTGCAGACGACGCCGGCGAACATCGTGATGATCAGCCTCGCGCTGTTCCTCACGTTCTACGTCATGGCGCCGACGTTCGACCGTGCCTGGCAGAATGGCGTTCAGCCGCTGATGCAGAACGAAATATCGGAACAGGAGGCCTATTCGCGCGTAACCGATCCATTTCGCGAATTCATGCTGGCGCATGTCCGGGAGAAGGATCTGCAGTCGTTCGAAAGCCTCGCGGCTGAGGGCTTCAAAGCCCGGTTCGATGGCCAGAAGATCGATCTCCGCGTCATCATACCGGCGTTCATGATATCGGAATTGCGCAGGGCCTTCGAGATCGGCTTTCTGATCGTGATGCCGTTCCTCGTCATCGACATGATCGTCGCCACGCTCACGATGTCGATGGGCATGATGATGATGCCGCCGACCGTCTTTGCGCTTCCGTTCAAGGTGCTGTTCTTCGTGCTGATCGACGGCTGGAATCTGCTCGCCGTCGGCCTGGTCCGCTCGTTTCTCTAGGCGGGTGGCCGGCTTCGTGTAGAAGGCCGGCAGCGTCCTTGTTCAGCTTTGGGTAAGCTTTGAGCGCTAGGATGGCGCAACGGAAGGTTGGGTGCCCCCTGTGGCGACCCAAAGGCATGATGCCGTCCTGCCGTACCGGTGAAAGTCCGGTATGTCCCCCTGAACAAATCAAATCAAATTAAAGGGACATACGATGTCTAGCTTGATGACCAACAATGCCGCCATGACCGCGCTGCAGACCCTGCGCTCGGTCAACGCGGGTCTTGCTACCACCCAGAACCGCATCTCCACCGGCTACCGGGTGTCGACGGCTTCGGACAACGCCGCTTACTGGTCGATCGCCACCACGATGCGTTCGGACGTTCAGGCTCTGAGCGCCGTGCAGGACGCCCTCGGCCTCGGCGCCGCGACCATCGACACGATGTATACCGGCCTCAACGGCACCGTCAGCGTCGTCTCGCAGATCAAGGCGAAGCTGGTTGCCGCCCGTACGCCCGGCGTCGATCGCGCCAAGATCCAGAGCGAAATCACCGAACTGCAGAAGCAGTTGAAGAACACGGCCGACAGCGCGGTGTTCAACGGCGAAAACTGGATCTCGGTCGACTCGACTTCCGCGAGCTACAACGCCACGAAGTCGGTCGTGTCGTCGTTCTCCCGCGTCGGCGGCTCGGTCAAGATCGATACGCTCTCGGTCAACCTGGACGCGATCAAGCTCTACGACGCGAACCTGGATACCGCCTACAATGCGCAGGCCTTTCCGACCGCCAGCACCGCGGCCTACGCTGTCGCGACCGACGTCGGCGGCAACATCACGGTAACGGTCGGTACGGCTCCGGCCATCAACATCGCCGTGGCCGCGAAAACCTCCCTGTCGGATATCGCCACGCAGATCAACAAGCTCAACATTGAGGGTCTGTCGGTCGGCGTCAACACCGCCGGCACCATGCTGTCGTTCAAGAGCCGCAACGACGCCGATATCGTCATCAACGCCGCCGTCGCCGGTCTGGGCGGTGCGGTCACCCTGACCGCGCTCGCTGCGCCCGTCGACAGCAAGAAGGGCGTCCTCGACCAGACCTTCGACGCCTTTACCGGGGCGGCCTGGGAAACGGTCAGCGTCGCGAAGCTGGACATCTCGAAGATCACCGACAACGCTTCCGATCTGGCGAAGCTCGAGACCTACATCCAGGGTGTTGAGGATGCGTTCGCCAAGATCACGGACTCGGCGACCAACCTCGGCGCGATCAAGAACCGCATCGGCCTGCAGCAGGACTTCGTCAAGACCCTGACCGACTCGCTCGATCGCGGTATCGGCCAGCTCGTCGACGCGGACATGAATGCTGAATCGACCCGCCTGCAGGCACTTCAAGTGCAGCAGCAGCTCGGCATTCAGGCGCTCTCGATTGCCAACTCCGGCAGCCAGAGCATCCTGTCGCTGTTCCGCGGCTAATAACACACGCCGTTCCATGATCACGGCGGCCGTGACCGAAAAGGTCGCGGCCGCTATGGGCATGTGAACAGCGCAACCCTCGGGCAAGCTTCGCAATCGAGAATGGACTCGAACGCGGGCAGAGGGTGTTATGGTCAATCGTGAATACCGCGCGTTCGGTTCGCCATCTCGTCGCCGCAGCCGTCCCCGGAATGACGCCTGACAAGGTGACTGTGCTCGACAGCGATGGATCGCTGCTGGGCTCGGACGAAGATGGCGTCGGCAGCTCTCCTGATCAACCTCACGGATGATGTGAACTACGGGATGTTTGCCAACGGCTCGGCCGAACCGACCGCGGGTCTCGTTCGTGCGCTCGACAAGATCACGCCGCTGATTTCGCAGCATCGCGGGCAGGTGATCGTGCGGGGACATACCGATAGCCGCGCGTACCGCTCGCCCGGCTATGACAATTGGCGACTGTCGACCGACCGGGCGCACATGGCCTATCACATGCTGATCCGCGGCGGGCTGGACGCGCGGCGCATCGATCGAATCGAGGGGTATGCCGATCGCCGTCCGAAAGATCCGGGCGACCCGCTGGCGGCACCGAATCGCCGGATCGAGCTCGTGATCCGCGCGCCGACGCCATGACCTATGCGCCGATCATCGCAGCTGCTTTGCTTGTGCTCGCAGGCCCTGCGCAGGCCGAGGAGACCGCGGCGCCCGTGCGCGAGCCCTATCAACTTGTCCGCGCGCTGCAGGCCATGCAGGACGAGATCGCCCGCGGGAACCTGGACGCGCACAATGCGCAACCCGCCACGCTGAAGCGCCTTGCCGAGAGGTTCCAGGAGGCCGATCCAGGCGTGTGGAAGGATCCGCGAAACTCGCGCGCCGCACTGACGTTCCTGCTGAGCGGCGGGGATCCCCTAGTTGTCGGAGAACTCCGCTCCCGCAAACTGCTGAACATCGACGACGCTCTTCTCGAGGGCGCGATCGCCTATGTCGAAGGCCGCCCGGACGAGGCAAGGTCCCGGCTTGGCAGTGTAAATACGCGCACGCTCCCGGCAACGCTCGGCGCCGAGATCGCATTGGTGCAGTCGGCGCTCCTTGCCCAAAACGATCTGAAGGCCACGATCGAACGCCTTGATGAGGTGCGGCTATTGATGCCGGGCACGCTGGTCGAGGAGGCCGCGCTGCGCCGGGAGATTTTTCTCGCCGGGCAGGTCGACGACTTCGACAAGTTCGAGTCCCTGGCGGTGCAGTACTTTCGTCGCTATCGGCACTCGATCTACGCCGGGAATTTTCGTCAGCGTTTTGCACTGTCGGTCGCGCGCTTCAGCTTCGTCCAGCAGACCGACCGCTTCCCGCGCCTTGTCGCTGTGCTGGATCATCTCGACCGCGCCAGTCAGCGCGCCCTCTATCTGCTGATCGCGCGCACGGCGCTGGTCCGGGGCAAGACCGGAATGACGGACCTTGCAGCCGAGCGCATCGTGACGATGACGGAAGTGGGAAGCCCCGAACGCACGCGGGCGCGGCTTTATCGTGCAGCCGCGCGCGTAGTCACGGAAGCCCACGAAGAAGCCCTGCTGGATTTGCAGCAGATCGACGCGAGCCGGCTTCCCGAGCAGGACGCCGAGCTTCTGGTCGCGGCGCTCCAGCTTGGCCGCGGCGTACGAATGCCACTGCCCGCGGCATCGACGCCACTCGACGGGACGAAGGCGGAACAAACAGCCATGCGACCGCGGATCGACTTCAGCGGCTCGCTCGGAGCGCTCGATCGCGCACAAAAGCTTCTCGATGAATCGGAAGCGCAGCTAAAGGAACGAAATCGATGAACAAGGCCGATCCCTTGATTGCCGCGTTTCGCCAGCTTGCGGTCGGAAAAGCGTCGTCGCGTCTCGGCTCTCACCCCGCGACGGCCGCGAAAGACGGCAAGGACAAGGCCGAACATTTTCGCGAACAGTTGCGATCGATCGCCCAGGGCACTAAGCCGGCGCCAAAGGTCGAAACCAGGCGCGCCGAGACGGATGTTACGCAAAGCCTTGAGGTCCCGGACCAGATTGCGGAAATCATCGAAGAGGTGACGACCCGACCGAGAGAACGCGTCAATCCGCAGACCGAGATGCCGCTGCCGCAAGCTGCGGCAGAGCCTACGCCGATGCCGCCGGAATGGCGCGCTCCGGAAGCGGCTCTCAGCGCCGTGATATCGCGGCTCGACCAGGCCCGACCGTCCTCCGTACGCGAGGACGCTCCGATGCCGCGCATTGCGCGCGCTGAAAGCCATCCCGAACGGCCAGCGATGCCGTTGAGTGACGACCGCGCACTGAGCACCGGCGATGCAATGGAAGTTGCGAAAGCGGATGAGCCGCACGGGCAACGCTTCGCGGTGTCCGTCAACGCGGCCGAGACGCGGACGTTGCCGCCTGTAAAGGTCGTCGTGCGCGAACAGGAGACGCATTTCGAACCTGTTCAGCAAGTGACCTTGCTGCAGAAAATCGTCGACCGGATGGCGACGGACTTGCCCGCAGCAGCGCCGCAAGCGGCGCCCAGTTCCTCCGAGGCGGCATTGCCGATGCCCCGGCTGGCAGACAAGCCGGTGAGGATGTTAACGCTTCAGCTCGATCCGCCCGATCTCGGCGCCGTGATCGTGAAGATGCGGCTGATTGGCGATGCCGTCGAAGTGCGTCTTACGGCGGATCGATATGAGACCACGCAGATGCTTCAGCAGGAGCGTGGAACGCTGACCGACGTCATGCAGTCTGCCGGTTACGCGTTCGACATCGCCTCGATCGATCACAGCCGTGCACGCGATGCGAATCCGGGTGCCGGCCAGCAGCAGGCGCAGCCGGAGCAGCGGCAATCGCAGCAGATGCAGAGCGGATCGCAGATCGACAATGCGGCTTCGGAGCGGCAGTCCGGTGATGCGCAGGCTGGATCGCGACAGAACAGGCGGCAACATGAGCAGTTCACGGAACCGGCGGAGCGGAATCAACGGCAGGAAGTTGTGCCCAACAGGACTGGTGGTGCTGTTTATCTGTAGCGTGACGACGGCTGCGCGTGCGAACGGGCCTTGCGAGCGAGAGATGGCGCTTGCCGCACGCAGGCACGGCGTTCCGCTCGGCGTGCTGTATGCCGTCGGCCTCAGCGAGACCGGGCGCAAGGGCGTCCTGAACCCCTATGCGCTCAACGTCGATGGAAAGACGGTGCTGGCCGCGGATCTCGGCAATGCCGTGGCCCGGTTTGCGGAGGCCAAAAGCAAGGGTGCCAAGCTGGTGGACCTTGGTTGCATGCAGATCAATCATCGCTATCACGGCGACAGGTTTTCCGGCGTCGAGGCGATGTTCGATCCGGCCAGGAATGTCGACTACGCCGCGCGCTTTCTCAAGGAATTGCGCACACGCGAGGGCAACTGTGGACCATGGCGGTCGCACGCTACAATGCAGGCCCGGCCAACACGATCGGGCAGCGGCGCTACATCTGCAGCGTGATCGGCAGCCTCGTTGCCAGCGGATTCGGATCCTGGACAATCGGCGCGCGCGCATTCTGCAACGAGCAAACCGCTTCTAACTGAGCCGACGCGATAGCAGTCAGCCTCGCGCAAGGAAATTGGCCTCTAATGGCGATCACTCAGAATGGAGGATGTCGATGAGTCTCTATGGCGTCATGCGCACCGGCGGCTCAGGCATGACCGCGCAGTCGAACAAGCTGTCGACCGTGGCCGACAATATCGCCAACGTCAACACGACCGGTTACAAGCGCGCGTCGACCGAATTCTCATCTCTCATTCTGCGGAGCGGGACCGGCAGCTACAACTCCGGCAGCGTGGAAACGCATGTACGCTACGCGATTTCCGATCCCGGAACGCTTCAGTACACGACGTCGGCGACCGATCTTGCAATTCAGGGTAACGGCTTCTTCGCGGTGACGGACGCCCGAGGGGCGGCCTTCATGACGCGGGCCGGGTCCTTTGTACCTGACGGCATGGGCAATCTGGTCAACGCGGCCGGCTTCTATCTGATGGGCTACAACCTCGAAAACGGCCCGCCCGCTGCTGTCGCGAATGGCATTGCGGGCCTCGAGGTGGTCAATATCGGGCAGACCGCGCTGGAGGGAAATCCGTCGACGCAGGCCACGGCAAGCGTCAATCTCGATGCCAACGCGGCCATTACCGCCGGCGTCCCCGCCTATACGTCCAAGACGTCGCTGGTGACCTACGACAATATCGGCAATAAAGTGACGCTCGACATCTACATGTCCAAGACGGCAGCCAATACCTGGGATGTGCGCGTCTACAACGGCGCCGACTCGACGGCCGGCGGCTTCCCCTATGCGACCCCGGCCCTGGATGCCGATACGTTCACCTTCGACGTCAGCGCGACCGGAAAGGGCAGGCTGGATGCCGCCAGTCCGACCTCGCTTACGTTCACGATTCCCGGCGGCTCGGCATTCACGCTCGATCTTGCGAACATGACGCAGGTCGCTGCTGATTTCCAGTTTACCAGGCCGACAGTCGACGGCAACGCGCCGAGCGCCATCGAGAAGGTAGAAGTCGACACCGACGGTACCATGTATGCGATCTACACCGACGGAACGCGGCTTGCGAGGTATCGCATCCCGCTGGCGACGGTGCCGAGCCCGGACAATCTCTCTCCGGAAGTGGGCAACGTCTATTCGGTGGGGCTCGACTCCGGAAACATACAGGTCGGCTTCGCGGGGCAGAGTGGTTTCGGCACCATCAAGCCGGAAGCGCTCGAGCAATCCAACGTCGATCTCGCGAGCGAGCTGACCTCGATGATCGAGTCGCAGCGTGGCTATACCGCCAATTCCAAGGTGTTCCAGACCGGCGCGGACCTGCTCGATGTTCTCGTCAACTTGAAGCGCTAAGCGGGACCATGGGGCACTGACCGGAAACATTCATGACACTCACGCTCGCGCTCAATGCCGCCCGGTCGTCGCTGATGGCGGCCGGCACGCAGGCATCGGCCGTATCGCGCAATATCGCCGGCGCCACCCAGGACGGCTATTCGCGCAAGAACGTGCTGGTGACGACGATGCCGGGCAACGGCGTCTACGTTGCAGGCATTCAGCGGGCAACCAGCACGGGGCTGTTCTACAACGTCCTGAAGGCGGCTTCGACGTCTGCCAAGCAGGACACGATCTACAATGGACTGCAGAAGATCGCAGCCGCCACGATCGACGATCCGGAGCTCGATCAGTCGCCTGCCGCCCAGATCGCCAAGCTGAAAAGCGCGCTGCAGCAGTATGCTTCGGCGCCGGATAACATCACGCTCGCGCAAGCGGCGGTGAACGCGGCAAAGGGCGTCGCGTCGTCGCTCAACGATGCGACCAAAACGGTTCAGTCCGTGCGGGCGGACGCCGACGCCGACATGGCCACATCGGTGACGGCCATCAACCAGCTCCTGGCGCAATTCGAGACGGTCAATACCGCGATCGTCAAGGGGACGATCACGGGAGCCGACACCACCGACCATCTCGATCTGCGGGACAGCATCCTGTCGCGACTCTCGCAGGAAGTCGGCGTCACCGTGGCCACGCGCGCCAACAACGATATGGTGATCTACACCGACTCCGGTGTCACGCTGTTCGAGACCAACGCGCGGTCGGTCACCTTTGATCCGACCTATGCTTTCAATGCAGGCATCGCCGGGAACTCAGTCTATATCGATGGCGTGCCCGTCACGGGCGCCGGAGCTGTGATGCCGATCCACGGCGGAAAGCTCGGCGGCCTTGCCGCGCTGCGGGACGATGCTTCGGTCTCTTACCAGAGCCAGCTTGACGAGATCGCGCGCGGATTGATCGAAGTCTTCGCGGAGAGCGACCAGACGGCGGCGGCGCTGCCCGACGTCGCTGGCCTTTTTACCTACCCGGGCGGGCCGGCAATACCTGCGTCGGGTGCGATCTCCGCCGGCCTCGCCGGCACGATCAGCGTCGCGGCCTCCGTCGATCAAGGCGTCGGCGGCAATCCGAACCTGCTCAGGGACGGCGGCATTTCCGGCAACGCGGCCTATGTCTACAATACCGGTGGCGAAGCCGGCTTCTTCGAGCGTGTCCAGCAACTGGTCGACGGAATCGCGCAAAACCGCCCGTTCGATCCGTCGGCGCTGGCGAAGCCGAACGCAACCCTGATCGACTTTGCCGGATCGTCGGTCAGCTGGCTGGAATCGCAGCGCAAGAGCGCTGGCGATGAATCGACCTATAGCCAGACGCTGCTGGAGCGCAGCGCGGAGGCGCTCTCGAACGTCAACGGCGTCAACATGGACGATGAAATGTCGTTCATGCTGCAGGTCGAGCGCACATTCTCCGCCACGTCGAAGCTGATCGCGACGGTAGACGAGATGCTGAGACAACTTCTTGCGGCTGTGAGGTGATGCCATGAGTACGACCTTTATTGCCACGAACGCGATCTCCACGACCCTGCGCATCTCGTCCATGAAAAGTCGTGCGGCGCTTGCCGAGGCGACCAAGGAGGCGACCACGGGGCGCCTGGCCGATCCCGGCAAGAGCCTCGGCGCGCTCGCCGGCCGCGATGTGGTGCTGCGGGCCGAACTGGTCGACATCGAAAAGCTTGTCGATACCAACGCTTTGGTTGGCGGTCACATGGATGTGGCGCAGCAGCGCGTGAGCGTGCTGATCGAAACGGCGGAATCCTTTCAGAAGGATCTGCTTGCCGCACGCAACTCCGCCAACGGCGGCGGCATCATCGCGCAGCCGGCGGGCGCCAACCTCCAGAGCCTGATCGCAACGCTCAACGTCACCATGGACGGCCAATACCTGTTCGGCGGCATCAATACGGGCGTGGCGCCGATTGCGGACTATGCGGCGGGATCGCCCGGCAAGACGGCCATCGATGCCGCGTTCCTCGCGACGTTCGGGGTCGCGCAGAATTCGCCGTTGGTCTCCGGCATCACCGCTGCCGACATGCAGAATTTCCTCGATACGACACTTCAGACCGAGTTTGCCGACCCAGCCTGGGGAGCGAACTGGTCGACGGCTTCCGACCAGGTGATGCGCAGCCGCATTTCGACGACCCAGACGGTCAATACCTCGGTGAGCGCCAATGAGCCGGCATTCCGGAAGCTGGCCATGGCCTATACGATGCTGAGCGACCTCGGAACGCCGAACCTGAACCAGGCCGCGTTCCAGGCGGTGATCGACACGGCGCTGCTCGGCATCGGCAATGCCATCAACGATCTCGCGGGCGTGGGCGCCAGGCTCGGAACCGCGCAGCAGCAAACCACCGACGCCACCAGCCGGCTCCAGGTTCAGAGCGATCTGATCACGCAGCAGATAACGGCCATGGAGACGGTCGATCCCGCGGAGGCCTCTGTGCGGGTGACGAACCTCGAGACCCAGCTGGATATGTCCCTGGCGCTTACCGCGCGCATCCAGAAACTCAGCATTCTCAACTATCTCTGACGGGCGGTTCCGTCATGAAGCATGCGGTTGTCGACTGAAATGACATTATCCGGTTACGAAGCGGTGATTGAGGATAGCGGCCGGGAGGCGCGTGCACGCGAGCACCGGGCGCTGGATCACGGTATCGATCTGCTGCAGCGCCTGCAGAGGGGCGATCTTCTGCCGCCCGAAGCCGCCGAGGCGCTGCTCTACATCCGCCGGCTATGGGCGTTCTTCGTCCAGGATCTCGCCAGCCCGCGGAACGGCCTGCCCGAGCAGCTGCGTGCAGAACTGATCTCGATCGGCCTGTGGATCATCAAGGAGGCGGACCGCATCCGACAGGAGCAGGCCACCGACGTCGATGAACTCGTTGCCATCAACATCGTCATTCGAGATGCGCTGGCATGAAGAAGCCGATGTGCATTTCGTTGCGGGGCGGCGAGCGAATCTACGTCAACGGGGCGGTGCTGAGGGTCGACCGAAAGGTGACGCTCGAACTCATCAACGACGTTGCGTTCCTGCTCGAAGGCCAGGTGATGCAGGTAGCGGACGCAACGACGCCGCTGCGGCAGCTGTATTTCGTCGTGCAACTCATGCTGATGAGCCCGCACGATAACGAGGATGCCACGGCCGTCTATCGCGAGCAGCGTTGCGCTCTCCTGGCGGTCGCCGAAAACACCGAAATGCTGCTCGGCCTGGAAGCGGTCGAAGAGCTGGTCGGGGCGAAGCGGTATTATGACGCCTTACGCAAGCTTCGAACGCTGTTCGACATCGAGCAATCGATCCTCAGCAATTCGGAATTGCTGACGCCTGCAAAAATTGCCTGAAAGCCGGGAGAACGAGATGGTTGTCGACAGCGTAAGTTCCACCCAGTCCACGACGAATAGCAAGTCGCCGCCGTCGGCCACGGTGGGTTACAACGATTTCCTGCAGCTGCTGATCGCGCAGATGCGCAATCAGGACCCGACCAGCCCGACCGACATGGCGCAATATATGAGCCAGTTCGCGCAATTGTCCTCGGTCGAGCAGGCCATCCAGACCAACGCCAAGCTCGATACGCTGCTGTCGACCAGCGCGCTGTCGCAGGCGGAAGGCCTGATCGGCCGCACCGCGACATTTACCAGTGAGGACGGTGAGAATACGACCGGCAAGATCACGTCGGTGCACATCATTCAGGGCGGGGCGGTGGCGACGCTGGATAACGGCGTCCAGGTGCAGCTCGGCCCGGGCATCACCATCAGCTGAACCATGAACGAGCGTGATGCACTCGACATCGTCCAGCAGGCGGTCTGGACGATCATCGTGGCCTCGGGTCCGGCCGTCGGCGCCGCGATGCTCGTCGGCATCGCGATCGCGCTGTTGCAGGCGCTCACCCAGGTGCAGGAGATGACGCTGACGTTCATCCCCAAGATCGTGGTCATGCTGATTGTGGTTGCAGTCTCCGGTTCGTTCATGGGCGCTCACATTCACGCCTTCACCGAGCTGCTCTATTCGCGGATCCAGTACGGATTCTGAGCGGAGGCGGAGTCCGCGCCACCTTCGCGCAAGCCAGGCGCTGCATGGTGTGGGCATGACCGCGTTGCAGGAACTCTCATGGCTGACGTAGCGATCTCTGCCCTGCCGGGCCCGCGCCGGGTTGGCACCGACGTAGGTTTCGCGGTCGGTATCGTCGCCATCGTGACCATGCTGATCCTGCCGGTTCCGACCGTGCTGATCGACATGGGCCTTGCCTTTTCGATCGCCCTGTCCGCCCTTATCCTGATGGTCGCCCTGTGGATTCAGCGTCCGCTCGATTTCTCGGCCTTCCCGACGGTGCTGCTGATCGCGACAATCCTGCGCCTCGCCCTGAACGTGGCGACGACACGCGTGATACTCTCGCACGGGGGCGAGGGGGAGCATGCCGCCGGTTATGTCGTGGCGGGGTTTTCCCAGTTCGTGATGGGCGGCGATTTCGTCATTGGCCTGATCATCTTCGCAATCCTCGTCACGGTGAATTTCGTCGTGATCACGAAGGGTGCGACGCGTATTGCGGAAGTGGGGGCGCGCTTTACGCTCGATGCCATTCCGGGCAAGCAGATGGCGATCGACGCGGACCTGTCCGCCGGCCTGATCGACGACAAGGAGGCGCAGCGCCGGCGCCGCGAACTCGAGGAAGAAAGCGCCTTCTTCGGTGCCATGGACGGCGCCTCGAAATTCGTGCGCGGCGACGCCATCGCCTGTCTCATGATCACCGCCATCAACATATTCGGCGGCATCATCATCGGCGTGACCCACCATGGCATGTCGCTATCGCGCGCCGCCGATGTCTTCACCAAGCTTTCCGTCGGAGACGGGCTGGTTTCCCAGATTCCCTCCCTGATCGTCTCGCTCGCCGCCGGCCTGCTGGTCTCCAAGGGAGGCACGAGGGGTTCGGCCGAGCAGACCGTGCTCAAGCAGCTGGGTGGTTATCCGCGCGCGCAGATGGTCGCCGCGCTCATGATGTTCATACTGGGGCTGCTGCCGGGCCTGCCGTTGCTGCCCTTCGCGTTTCTCGGGGGCGTGATGGCGTTCATGGGCTACGCGCTTCCGCGCCGGCAGGCAGCGGAAGAATTGCAGGAGAGAGTGCGCGTTGCGCAGGACCAGGAACGCGCGCAGGCGGAGTCCAGGGACTCGATCAAGGAATACCTGAAGACCGCCGATATCGAGCTTTGCGTCGGCAGCCAGCTGGCGATCCGGATGCTGAAAGCGCACGGCGAACTCGCCCATCGCGTCAGCAAGATACGACGTCGGTTCGCGATCCAGTACGGCTTCGTCATTCCCGAGATCAAGCTGACGGACGATCTGTCGATCGGGCCGAAGACCTACCGCATCAAGATCTACAGCACGGTGGTGGCGCACCATGAACTGCGCATCGGCGAGGTCCTGGTGCTGCTGGATGGCGATCGCAAGCCGGACGTGCCGGGCGACGAGACGGTGGAGCCCGCCTTCGGAATGAAGGCAATGTGGATCCCGGAAACCTTCCTCGAAGAGGTCAAGCGCGACGGCTTCAAGGTCGCGGACAACATTTCCGTCCTGCTCACGCACCTCAGCGAGGTCATTCGCAACAATCTGGCGCAGCTATTGTCCTACAAGGACGCGCGCGCCCTGCTGGACCGGCTGGATCCCGAATACAAGCGCCTGATCGAGGATATCTGTCCGTCCCAGATCTCCTATTCGGGCCTGCAGGCAGTGCTCAAGCTGCTGCTGGCCGAGCGTATCTCGATCCGAAACCTTCATCTCATTCTCGAGGCGATTGCGGAAATCGCGCCGCATGTTCGCCGCTCCGAGCAGGTGGCCGAACATGTCCGCACGCGGATCGCACAGCAGATCTGCGGCGACTTTTCCGACAACGGGGTGCTGAAGGTGCTGCGGATGGGAAATCGCTGGGACCTCGCATTTCATCAGAGCCTCAAGCGCGACGCCAAGGGCGAGATCGTCGAGTTCGATGCCGATCCGCGGCTGGTCGAGCAGTTCGCCGCGGATGTTTCGGTCGCTGTTCGCAAGGCGTCCGGGCAGGGGGAAAACGTCGTGCTGGTGGCGCCTCCCGACGTCCGTCCCTACGTCCGCATGATCACGGAACGGATGTTCCCGACATTGCCGATCCTCTCCCACGTCGAGATCGCGCGCGGCGTCGAGGTCAAGTCGCTCGGAGCAATCTCTTGATCGCAGGTGTGTCGATCTCCGTGCTGGCGGTCTTTCTGGTCTTCTGCCGGGTCGGCACGTGCATGATGGTCGCGCCCGGCCATTCCCGATCCAACATTCCGATGCAGATCAGGCTGTTCCTCGCCATCAACGTCACCTTGATGCTGTCTCCGTTGCTCGAAGCCATCGTTCGCCCGGTGCTGGAACGAGCGACGCTGTCGACCATCATCCGGATGATCGGGTCGGAACTGCTGGTCGGCCTGGTTATCGGCCTGACCGCCCGCGTGTTCTTCTCGGCCCTGGAGACCATGGCCACGCTCATCGCATCCGCGATCGGGCTGACCCTGCCGGGAACGGTGGATGACGGAGAACATGTCCCGGCTCTCGTTCCCCTCATTACCTTGTCCGCAACCGTCCTGTTCTTCATGACAGATCAGCACTGGGAACTGCTTCGTGGGCTGGTAGGCTCCTATCAGATCTGGCAGCCGGCTGTCGGCATGACCGGCGAAAACAGCGTGGCGCAACTGGTCGATCACCTTTCGCAGGCGTTTACGCTGGCGCTCCGGGTCGCGAGCCCGTTCGTCATCTATGCGGTCATTGTCAACCTGGCGGTCGGGCTCGCCAACAAGCTTACGCCAACGATCCCGGTCTACTTCATATCGATTCCGTTCGTGCTCTTCGGCGGGCTGCTGCTGCTGTACCTCACCAGCCGCGAAATGGTGCTTCAGTTCAATATCGCGTTTGCGGCGTGGCTTGCGGGGTGATCGGGACATGAAGCCGAGGGATCGCAAGATTCGACGTATCGCAGCCGTTCAAGCCAGGCTGCACCGCATCGCCGAATGGCAATTGATGGAATGCCAGGCGCGGGAGAACGAACTTCAGGACCGCGAACGCCGGATCATCCAGGGGTTCAATGACGAGAGCAAATTGCCGGCGCTGGTTACGCAGGTGGCCAGCCGGAGTCTGAGGGCGGCGAGCGTCGAGCACGGTGCAATAGCCAAAGCAAAGGAGCGGCTGGGCGCCCGCGCGCAGGGTGAGGCACGCAAGCTGAAGCAGGTGTTGCGCATGGTTCACGCGGCGGCTGGCCGCGCGTTTCGCGAGGAAGAGAAGCGCATTCTGGAGGACGAAATTGAAAAGACAGTCACGCGGCCGGCCGGGCAAATCTAGGCGGTTGAAATGGGCGCTGACGGCCGGGCAGGGCGCGCCATGACGGTCGCTCCGATCCAGGATCTCATCGCCGACGTCATGGCGGCCGCCGACCCGGCTTCCCGGCGTGTCGCCGCCGGCAAGCTCGAGCGGCTGGCATCGACCACGGACCGGAATTTTGCTGCGGCGGTCGATCAGAAAATCGAGGCTGCGGGACTGCAGCAGAGCGGAGCGGCTGCTGCCGACGACGGCGCGCCACGCGGCTCTGCGGTTGCCGACAGCACGGGTCAGGCGCCGATCATCAAGGCGACGAACGGCAAGGGCGCCTATCGCAAGTTCGAAGCGTTCATCCTGCAGATGTTTGTCGAATCGATGCTGCCAAAGGATGCGGCCGAGGTCTTCGGTAAAGGTACCGCTGGAACGGTTTGGCGCTCGATGCTCGCCGAACAGATCGGCAATGAGATGGCCAAGGGGAACGGGCTTGGAATTGCCAAGCATTTGGCGAAGTCACGTCCCGCTACGGATCCTGCAGAACTCTGAGGGCCGACGGCTCTCCTGCACAGTCATGACGAGGGTAACATGGAAAAGAACGAAGAGCAGCGGAATACGGCAGATCCGGCAGCCGAGCAGGTGCGAAGTCAACCGCACGCGGATGTGCCGGCGTTGGTACCGCAGGCATTGCCCGCGGCCGGCGCCGAGCCCGGTCAATGGCTCGGCACGAATACAAGCGCATTGAGCGCCATCGAGCGGCTCAAGGCAACCATCGACAAGGAAACCGAGGGGCTTCAGAGCAGGGCGCCGGTTGATTTCGACACCTTCAGCCAGCGCAAGAATCGCGGCCTGCTCGAACTCACAAGGGCGATGCGGCTGACGCAAAGTGTGGGGATCGACCCGCGCGTGGTGCCGCATCTGGCGGACCTCCGCGCCAGCCTGGTGAGGAATCAGGCCGCACTGCAGATGCACCTTGATGCCGTTCGGGAGGTTTCCTCGATTATCGCAAAATCGATACAGGAGGTCGAATCCGACGGTACTTATTCATCGACCGGACCAGGCAGATGAAAATGATCAGGCTGCTGATGGCAGGTGCCTGGGCGTGCATCGTCACCGTCGGCGCGAGCCTGGCCATATCCTATTGGACCGAAAGCCGCGCTGCGCTTCCCCCCAAGCAGGAGTATGCGGAGGGTCTCGTTTACGAAAAGACCAAGGTGATCAACGTGCCGATGATCGCCGAGGGCAGCGTTCAAGGGTACATTGTCGCGCAGCTTGTCTTCACGGCCGATGCCAAGGTCCTTCGTCAATTGCCGGTGCCACCCGAGGCCTTTGTCGTGGACGAGGCATTTCGGACCATCTACGGCGACCAGAGACTGGACTTCAAGAACCTTGCCCGGTACGACCTCGCCCAGTTCGCCCAAACCCTCCGGGAACGCGTCAACAAGCGTCTTCAGGCCGCAGTCCTGCAGGACGTTCTGGTCCAGGACTTCAACTATGTTTCAAAGGACCAGTTGCGTCGCTAGAGCGCGACGCATTCGGGCCGACGTTTAGCGAAACGTCGGCCCGACGGGTTCTTCAGTTCGGTCTCGACGGGCCGGCTTCGCCGTTGCATCGAGATTTGAAGGCATCGAGGCGGTATCCCATATATCGCTTCGACTCGATCGGATCGTAGCCAAGGTGGTTACGCAACTTCTTGCGCAGCTTGCTCACGTGGCTCTCGATCACGTTCTCGTCGTAGCTTGAATCGAACAGACCGTAGATGGCGTTGAAGAGCTGGGTCTTCGTAAGCCACTTTCCCTGATGTTCGACCAGACGCTCGAGCGTGCGAAGTTCGCGGCGTGGCAGAGCGAGCGTCCGGCCGCCGATCTCGGGATCCCGTCCGTCGAGAAAGACACGGATCAGGCTGGTCTGGGCCTCGCCGGGCTGGCCGATCGTCCGCCGGCGAATGACTGCGGTTCGGACCAGGATTTCACGAACGTGTATTGGCACCTGAACGACGTCGTCGACGCCGGCCTCGAACAGTTCGATGGTGTGCTTGAGAAGCTTCAGGTTGTTCAACGCAATAATCGGCGCACGCGACTTGTTGCGGATGCTCTTCGGAATGCTGGTCCGGTCCGAGCAGTCACCCAGGATGAAGGCGCCGATCGCCAGCACGTCGTTGCCGACCGCACATTCCAGCCAGTCGCGAAAATCCTTCGATGAGAATCCGATCGAGACTTCTCCCTCGCGATCGAACCCCGCTGCATAGCCCTGTGTGACGCTTTCCCGGTCATCGATGACGACGAACATGTAGCTGCCCCTGTTTGCCTGGATGGTTGTTGTGGAGTCGAAGTCGGCACGCTCGCTCCGTTTTACCTTGTTCGTACTTACGCGACACAACAGGTACTGCACGACGCGAGGGGATTGCGATCAGAGAACGCGCGCAAGGTCCCCTCGAAAGCCCGCTACCCGCGTACGGGAAGTCGGCTGCAAAGACGAGGCAGGCTGGCGAGGTGATGTCGTTCGACGACATTCGATGATGCCTTGCCCGGCCATCCGCGTAGCGCGCTCATGCGTCGGCCTGCATGAGTGCAATCCGATCTTCGTTGTAAGGATCGCCGATATAGCGAGAGGAGAACAACGATCTGCCACCTGCCGCCTCGAGAAAGCCAACTTGGTGTCTTGCTTTGCGCATCATCGCATCGCGACACACAACGAATCGGAACAGTTTCATTACGTCGAATCGGAGCCTCGTCGTCAAGCAATTCAACTGAGCAGTTACTCCGATACAACTCTCGGGTGATCTGAAAGACGAGAGAGAAATATCAAATCCAAATGTTGGCGTGAGGCGCTTGGAAGTTTGAGGCTCGACAGGAGACTACAGAGCAAATTGTAGCATGCAGCATGGCCGTGCCGTCGACAGATCGAATGCGTCGTCGATCCATTTGCAAATCGTCTGCGTTTGTCGCGGCCAAACAACTTTCATCGCGTCGATCACGGCTTGCAAGCGACGAATACAAGGCCGCAGATTTATCGAAGTGATAGAGGCCGGCGTGATCGGCGGCAGCTTCGTGTTGTCACAATCAACGACGTTCTGTTGGTTATTGCGCCGAAGCCACACCGCTGGGAAAAGGTAGCGATGCAACTTCTCCGAGAGAATGTCGGATACAAAGAGAGACGCTATCGCATGCTGAGTGCGCGTTTCTGAGGCGAGCAATTTGTAAGTGCGTCGGTCGCGCGATGCTACGTCGAGCATGCGCGCGCAACATGCATGGCGCTTCACACATCAAGGCATCATGGCATGCCAGATTAAGGAACGGACCGATCGAAGTCGTCACGCGATTTACTGTGGTCGGCACACGCGCATCTCAGCGTGCGGGAAGAATAATGCCCTTGCTGGTCAAGACCTGCCAATGGCTGTTCTCGTATTTGATTTCCTCGATGCGCCCGAGGTTCGGTACTTCCTGGCCCAGCACGACTTCGATCACGCCTGGTTGTCCCTCGAGAATGGCGACGCCTTCATAGGCGCGCCGCACGCGCCAACCGGCGATGACCTCGCGCCGCGCAGTTGCCGGCCGCGGATGCCGCGGATGCCGCTGAACGGTGCCGGTGATCTCGGAGGCTGGCGCGCTAGATGCCGGCCGGACGGGCTGGGCCTTTTCTTCCGCCAGGCGTTCGATCTTCGTCGCCGACACGGATTGATCGCGGTCAACCCGATCGAGGCTTTGAACGATGCGGCCAAAGCGATCGTTCACGGCCTTGTTCGCCGCATCGAGCGCAGTACGGTTCGCCGCCAGGTCATTTGACAGGGTGGCAACCGTACCCCGCAGTTGAGCCACAGACTCTCTGATATTGCGAAGTTCGGTGTCCGACGTCGCGGCGGCTGCCGTTGGCCGCAGATACAAATACGCCAAGCCGCCGGCGTACAGGACCGTGGAGATCCCAACCGCCGCCGCGAGTGTGATGAAGGGTGTGATCCACGCGTGCGACTGCGGTGGCTTGACGACGAGTGTGGCCGCCGGGATCGGGACGCGCGCCTTGGATTTGACGTTCTCTGCGTGCGTTGTTGCGCGCGTGCGCTTCAGGTTCGCGAGTGCCTCTTTGGCGAGGAGTTCATCAATCGTCGCTGCGGCGGCGAGATGAGCGCCGGCAGAGGTCACTTTGCCAGTCTGTCGTGCACCGGACGCGTTGTCCTTGGTCGCGGCCACATCGGCGGCCAGCGGTTCAGGTGATGAAGTGGGCTTGTCAGTGCTTGCATCGACCATGGTTTTTTTGCGGCGACCAGAGCAAATATTACGTTGCCGGATATCAACTGAACCTTGCCCGAGGCCTGCGCGACGGACGCCATCCGCAAATGAAGAAAAGCGAGAACATAGTGATGATGCAGAAAGAACAATTTGTCTCTTTTTGTAACAAAACAGAGCGTTCTGTAGTTACCTCGATCTATTTTTTCTTGCACAGCGAATGAAAACTCTGGTCCTAGTCTGCGGCGATGGGAATCGATTCGAAATCTTGGGCCGAGAAGTTCGTAGCTGAGTTGACCGTCGAAGGTGAGCGTGTGCCCTTCGAGCGCGTCCTGGCTCACCATCTCGACGATATCGCGAAACTCCGCGCCGCCTCGGGTCTCACGTGGCGGAGCCTCGCTTCCCTTCTCGCTCGCGCCGGAGCGCGGCGAGCCGATGGCGGACTGATATCGGCGGACCAATTGCGCGTCGGCTACGCAAGGCTGGTGCGGCAGGCGGAAAAGACCTCGCAGCACGATAATCCGCAGGGCGGTAACTGACGTCAAGCCTGGACGAAGCGTCCTCACTTGGGCTCGATGCCGGCCTGCTTGATGATGCGTGACATTGGCGACCCATTGTCGGATGGGCATTTCGAGGCGAAACTGCCCGATTGCGCGCGGCTGGGCGGCCGCGATTGGGATATAAATCGCATCATTGACCAGGTCTGGCGTCTCGATACGCTGGCCGACGTCTCGACCCTGATGAGGGCGCGCGGCTGAGCCGTGCCACCCTGAAAGACAGTACTCAAACAGTGGAAGGAACCAACGATGACTGAATTGTTCGACAAGGGATTGAAGGTCCGCAAGGAAGTGCTCGGCGAGGATTACGTCAACAAGTCCATCGCGGGCGCCGATGAATTCACCCGGACGATGGCGGAGTGGTCGACCGAATTTTGCTGGGGCGCATTGTGGACAAGGCCGGGGCTCGACCGCCGCACCCGCAGCATCGTCAACCTGGCGATGCTCGGGGCGCTGGGGCGTCCGCATGAATTGAAGCTTCACGTCAAGGGCGCGCTGAAGAACGGCGTCACCAAGGACGAGATCAAGGAGATCCTGCTTCAGGTCGGCGTTTACTGCGGTATCCCCTCGGGAATAGACGCATTCCGCAACGCGCGCGAGGCGTTCAACGAAATGGAAGCGAAGTGATGAGCAGCCAGCGTATTTGGGAATAGCATGGCCGAGCCGGAGTACGAGCTCTTTGCCATCCGCTACGCCACGCGCGAGGCGCGGCGGAGCGAGCATTTTATCGGCGGCGATCCGCACGATGGTCCGATGCCAATGGACTATTTCATGTGGGTGGCCAAAGGCGGGGGCCGTACGTTCGTCGTCGATACCGGGTTCAACGCGGAAGTATCAAGGAAGCGAAAGCGGACGTTTCTGCGTTGTCCGGTGGAGACGCTCGGTGCGTTCGACATCGATGCGAGCGAGGTCGAGGACGTCATCCTCACGCATCTTCACTACGACCATGTCGGAAACTTCGATCGCTTTCCCAAAGCGCGATTTCATCTGCAGGAGCGTGAACTGGCGTATGCCACCGGGCGCTTCATGCGATATCCGAGGTTGTCGCACTCATTCGAGGTCGAGGACGTCTGTGGGATCGTGCGGCTGAACTACGCGCGCCGCGTCCTGTTCTACGACGGTGACGCCGAGATCGCTCCGGGGCTTACGATACATGCGGCCGGCGGCCATTCGGCCGGGCTTCAGTTCGTTCGCGTCAGGACCCGCCGGGGATTTGTCGTGCTCGCCTCCGATGTCAGCCATTTCTACGAAAACATGGCCAGTGAGCGTCCGTTTACGACCTCCTTCCATATCGGCGAAATGCTGGAAGGATTCGAGAAGCTGCGGGCGCTTGCGCCGGACGAGAGCCATATCGTGCCCGGGCACGATCCGCTCGTCATGAAGCTCTATCCCGCTCCGAGCCCGCAACTGGAAGGCATCGCCGTGCGCCTCGACCTGCCGCCGTCCGGCACCGCGCCGGTCCGCGCGGATTATGCGTCGGGGCACTAATGCGCGATTTGATCCCGGCTGAGCAGCGTCGAGGAGTGGTGGACCTGCCGTGATCATTTCTCCGCTGCGGCGCGTAGAATGGGCATCAGCCGCGCGGTTTCGCTTTTGACCAGATCGGCGAGGGCCTTTGGCCCGCGCCGTTCCGGCTTTACGGGATCGGCCCCGAGCTCGGCCAACCGCTTCTGAACGGCCTCCTCGTTGAGCCCCTTGCTGAGAGCGTCCGCGAGCCTGTCGATCACCGCCTGCGGCGTTCCGATCGGAACGAACACCGCGTAAAACGGAGCGATATCGAATTCGGGCAGACCCTGCTCGTGGGAAGTCGGCACATCGGGCAGCAGCGGACTGCGTTTTTTGGCGGCGATCACCAGCGCCTTGACGTTGCCTGCGCGCACCTGGCTCAGTGTTCCGAGCACGGGATCGCACTCATAGTCGACCTGACCTCCCAGCATGGCGTTCAACACCGGGGCTGTGCCGGTGAATGGAATCATCGTCGGCTTGATTCCAATCGCCGCGTGAAGAAGCAGGCAACCGATATAGGATACCGAGCCGAGCCCGGCGTGCCCGACATTGAGCTTGTCCGGATTGGATTTCGCGTAAGCGACAAATTCCTTGAAGGTGTTGGCGGGAAAGTCTTTGCGGACGACCAGCAATTCCGGATACTCGGCCGTCAGTCCAATCGGCTCGAAGTCCTTTTGCGGATCGTAGCCCAGATTTGGATAGAACGCCGGCGCCAGTGCATTGGTGCCGAGGTGGCCGGACAGGATCGTGTATCCGTCGGCTGCCGCGCGGGCGGCACGAAGCGCTCCGGTGGTGCCGCCGCCACCCGCCACATTCTCCACCACAAATCTCTGGCCCAGATAGCGGCTGAAGATATCAGCGACGAGCCTGCCGGTGATGTCGGCGGGCCCGCCGGCCGCAAACGGAACGATGATCGTGGCCGTTCTCGTTGGGTAATCCTGCGCCTGTGCGCCGGTCAATCCCGCGAGCACGAGAACAACAGCGGCCGCCATCAGATGCTTTGCCATTCGTCGCCTCCCCAAGGTCGTTATCATTTTTGTGGTCGTGACCATATGCCGGTTTCGCCGGCAGGAAAACATGTCGATTCCAATCGATGAATGCAGCGGCCGCCGATTGCCAACGGCGCTTGCGCCGAACCGCCGCAACTCGGCGCGAGCGGCTGAAACCATCCGGCGAGCCGCGCGTACCCTGGAGGTAGCTGCCAACCGGAAGTTTTCTATCATGAAGAATATGTCTCACCTCGATCGCCTGCGCGATCAAATCAGGGAGCTTCGAGCCAGGGCTGAACGGCTTCCCGATGGCGACGAGCGGGATGAGCTACTGCGTCAGGCCCAACAGGACGAAGTCGCACGACGCTTGATCGAGTGGGTTACTTCGGATCAAGAGACCCCGCCTGACGATGTGATTCCGATCTGGAGACACCGACTACACCGGAAATGATGTGACACTGCACAGCTACAGCGAAACTTGAAGTGAGCCGGCCGGGTCACTCGCTCAGGGCAGTTCGAATACAGTCTCTCAGCTGGTCAACGGATTGAACGATGCGATGTGCGCCGGTCGCCGCCAATCGCTCTGTCTGATGATATCCCCAGCCGACGCCGATTGACCGCAGCCCTGCTGCCTGAGCCATCTCCATGTCGAAGGTGGTGTCGCCAATGAACATCGCATGCTCAGGTATCACTCCAGTCGCCGCAAGCGCCTGAAGCAGCATCGCGGGATGCGGCTTGGAGGGCGCCGTGTCCGCCGCTTGGATGGTCTTGAAGAAGTCCGTCCACCGAAGCTCTGCCAGTGCGGGAGCGATCGTGTCAGTCCTGTGTCCAGTGGCGAGGCCCAGAACGGTGTCGGAAGCAGAGCTCAACTCGGCCAGCAGGTCGCCAACCCCGTCGAATGGCTTTTCGGCGAATGCGGAATCCGCCCTCAGTTGCGGCAGCAGGAGATCATAGGCCCGGACCATCTCGAGAATGGGGGCGGATGGGCCCGCGAGCTGGGTCAAGATCACGTCAAGCGACTTTCCGACCAATGCAAGACTGTCGGCGGATGACGGGGCAGGCAGCTGGAATTCGGAGAACACGATTCGATGGCTCTCCAGAATGAGCGAGCGGCTGTCGACCAATGTGCCGTCGAAATCGAATATGATCAGCTTCAAAGGCTTTCTCTCAAAGATGCCCGCTGTCATTGGGATGTCGTCTATCGATGCAGGCATGAATACTTCCTAACCAGTTCCCGGGTCTGCATGGGAACAGTGAGTTCTGCATCCCTGTTCCTGGTCGCCGTTTCACAGGATAGCCAGAAGTAATTTCCGGTGGGATCGATCACCAGCCGATTGGGTGAGAAGTTCGAGAGAATGACTGACAGATAAGGAATGGTCGAGAACCACGACAGGGGCGAGAGCGCAGGCGAAATCCGCCCAGCCGAGACGAAGCGGGTATCGCCGAGCGCAGGATCGGAGTCGGTACTCATTGCCAATCCCGCAATTGCGTTGCGGTAACTGTTCCAGGACGCGATGAATTTTGCGGTTTCGATTCCATGTATCATGGTCACCGCAACAAATAGCGAGGCGACGGCGCACCGCATCCTCCAGGAGGGGGAGACCAGGGCATGCTGCAGCATCGCCGCCCGATTGAGAATGATACCTTCCCTGGTCATGGCGGCCAGGGCCGCCAGCGTGCCGAGGAGCGGCGTGACGACGACCAGCGCGGTTCGCAAATAGTAACGGCTACTGGCATGGACGGAATGATCGAAATGCAGCCAGTATACTGCCAGCATCCCTGACCACAGTCCCAGAGCGCAGATGCACGCCGATCTCGGCAGCCATGCTGACAACAGCGTCAGGATTGCGCCGTAGGCTGCGACCGTCGCCAGCAATACCAGGACGATATTCACCTTGAAGATTCCGGGATCGAAGAAGTGCCGTGCCGCTCGAAGAAATGCGTCTGCATAATATTCATCGGGCGGAGCGACAATCTTCATGGCGGCGGCCAACAGCATGATGATGATCAGGCTGATCGCGGCGCGCACGAAGGCCATGCTCCGTAAGCCACGCGGCGCCAGCGTGGCAACGATAACCACGAGTAACACCAGAGCGCCTTCATGCGTGAACGCCAGCAGGAGCCACGCGATAAACAACAGCATGGCTCCCGCACCTGCCGGTTTCGCATAGTGGCCCAGTGCCAACGCCGGCCAGAATATCGCGTGGGCGAGCCACATCTCCGTTGGAAAGCCGAAGATCAGCGGGCACAGCAGCGCCGTCGAGCCGCACGCATAGACAAAGATGAGGCGGCCGGATGAGCGGTCGGCCGCGTAGGTCACGGCCAGTCCCGCCAGCGGAGAAATATAGAAGAGCAGCCCGTAGAGGATGATTCCGGCCCAGGGATTGCCCGTGATTCCAACAAGCGTCTCGGCCGGCAGGAGGGTCAACAGGAAGACGGATGTTCGGCCGGAGATGTTATGCCAGTGGAAGGCCCAGACATCGCGAACCGCTACGGCGTACGAGAACATCGCGCCGTCGCCGTAGAGTTCGAGCTGGTAGAATAGCGCGATGACGGGGAATGTGATCGACCAGCACAAGCCTGCCCCAACGATCATAAACCGAAACCAGCGGCTATCTAGGCGCGGTGCCCGGCCGGACATGTCAACGACTGTCCGCACAAGACGCGATACGGCTCAAGGCGAATAAGCGCATTGCAAAATCAGGGGCTCTCGCTGGCAGAAGCCTCAAGAGTAACCAATTTGTGTCCGGAGCGTACTGCTTTTGACGTCAGATAGCGCCTGTTGTCGGAATTGATTGGGGCTTCGAGCGGAACGCGGGCGGTAATCTCGATGCCGGCCTTTGCGAGACCATCGAGTTTGGCCGGATTGTTGGTAAGCAGCGCGATCCGCGAACAATGCAGGGTCCGCAGCATCATTGCCGCAACTCCGTAGTTGCGCTCATCGTCCTCGAAGCCCAGCGTGGTGTTGGCGTCCCGTGTATCGAGCCCACCGTCCTGCAACCGGTAAGCCCGCATCTTGTTCGCAAGGCCGATGCCGCGGCCTTCCTGCGCAAGGTACAGAATCACGCCGCCGCCGAGGCTTTCGATGAGCGAGAGCGCAAGTCGGAGCTGATCGCCGCAGTCGCAGCGCCGCGAGCCGAAGACATCGCCGGTCAGGCATGCCGAATGAAGCCGGACTGGAACCGGCTTTCCAAAATCCGGGTCACCAACGATGATGGCCACCTGATCGACGCCGCGCGCGTCGCGAAACACGACAAAGCGCGCCACGGTGCCCGATGCCAGCGGAATTGAGGCCTCGCTTGCGATGGTCAATGTTGTTGCCGCGTCTGCCGTCAACCGATCCACCGCGTCCGCTTCGACGGCGACCATCGAATGTACCAGGTCGCTGTCTGTGTTCGTCAGGTTTGCCGCAATGACTGCCGGCAGGCCGCCGCTAAGCTTGGCGAGCCGGCTTGCCGCCATGCCGGAACGGGTCGCAACCGCAGACTGTAGTACAAGACGTCGCTCGCTCTCTGCGGCGGCCGCGAGGGCGAAGATCGCACGAGCGCTGGCCTCTTTGGACAGGGTCAACGCCATTGGCGTCGACGCCTCGATACCTATCGCGCGGGCACGCTGCTGGGTGACGACCAGTTGCGGTGCATTTGGCGTGCACAGCATCGCAAATTCGTGTAGCCGTTGGTCGTCGAGGCCCTCCACCGGCAAGGCCAGCAACAGCTCGCCATGGGCGTAAACGCGAACAGGTCTTCGCGCTTGCAGTTCGTCCACGGCGTGGCTGACACTGAGATATTCCCTGCTGCCGAGCAAGGCGGAGTTTGCGGACGAAGGCGCGGCGCTCATTCGCGATACCTCTTTTGCTGGTCGCGTTCGTAGAACACCGAAAGTCCGAGATCATTCCGGCAGAAATCAGATGGATTTTTGGGATCTAGTGGCCGATAGTAGCGTTTGTAACTCGTGAGAACCGAATTTACCGTGCAGCTCAGCAGTTTCCCCACCCGCAAATTTGCCTCTCCCGATACGTGGGAGGGCTTTGTCGAGATGTTTCGTACGGGACAGCAACACCTGCCGCAAGCCTGGGCCGAACTGTTCGGGCCGTTGCGGAACGGGATGGTGGACGATCTGGTGATCGTGGGACAGGTCGGGCAGTCGCTCGACGGTCGGGTCGCGACGGCGACCGGTCATTCCAAGTACATCAACTGTCCGGCCGGTATCGAGCATCTGCACCGGCTGCGCGCGCTGGTCGACATTGTCGTGGTCGGCGTTGGAACGGCGATGGCCGATGACCCGCAATTGACCGTCAGACATGTCGCCGGACCTCAGCCCGCGCGCGCCGTCATCGATCCGAAGGGGCGCCTTGGTGCCAACGCCAAACTATTTGCCGAAGATGGTGTTCGCCGTCTGCTGATCACGGCAGAAGGCTCACTTGCCGCGCCGCCCCCCGGCGTTGAGGTCATCACCCTGCCTGCGCAGGACGGAAGCATCTCCCCGTGTGCTATCGCGGTCGCGCTGAAGCGAGCGGGGATGCGACGCATGCTGATCGAGGGCGGCGCCGATACCGTGTCACGGTTCATCGCAGCCCGGTGTCTCGATCGCCTGCATGTGACCGTCGCGCCGGTGATGTTGGGCGGCGGAGGTCCCGGCATCGATTTGCCGCCGCTCGATCGCGCCGACCAGGCCCAGCGCATGCCGGTGCGGCTGCACAAGATCGAAGACGATGTGCTGTTCGATTGTGACCTGTCGGCTCAGCGCATGACGCTCGGCGTGGCAAAGAAGTCGACGTGACCCACCCGCATTGTTGAAACGCGTGCCTCTACCGCGCTTCTTCGCCGCGCCAGCCAATTGTCGATGTCAGGGCGCGGCAGCGATTTGACCTCGCTGGCAGCGCTAACCCAACCGTCAAGCAACTCGTGCTGGATCTCCTCGTCGGCGGTTCCGATCGTCCAATCGGATTGGCCGTGCACGATCGAATATCCAAGCGCCTTGAATCTGGAGATGGCCGCAGCGGCAGCCGCCGGGCCAAGCGCCGGGCCGAAGCCCTTGTCGGTACGCTGATGCGCATTCACGGCCGACGTGATAGCCGCATCCAGCGGATCGGCCGGGGATAGCGCAATGCGGCCATCATAGGTCAGCGCGGCGTAGACGCACAATCCGTGCGCGACGACATGACGGGTAAAGCGATCCAGCCAGGCTTCGGAGACGAGATCGAGCAGGGCCGAGATCGTGATCAGGTCTTTAGCGCCGTTGAGCGCCGCCGCGAAATTGCTGCTGAGATCGAGCGGAACGGCATTCAGCGTTACGTCGTCATTGAAAGTTTGGCTGCACGCCACCGCCAGCAGGCGAGGGTCGTTGTCCACGAGGTCCCAGTGCTGCCGTGCCGGCAAATGGGGCCCGAGTGCACGGACAGTGGAGCCCGCACCGCAGGCGAGATCGACGATGCGCAGTGCGTCGCGCGAACCGAACGCGGCGGCCACTGCATCGAGCACAATCGGATTGCGCGCGCGCAGGTCATAGCTTTCCCGCAACGCCAGCCATTCCACCGAGAAGCCACTCATGCGAGCTTCTCCAGTGTCGCGGCGAAGATCGCGCCGGATTGCCGCCAGGTGGGCAGCGTCCGTGCCGCCTCTGCTGCCGCGTCGGACAGGCGACGGCGCAGGTCGGCATTGGTGATGACGTCGCGCAGCGCAGCTGCCAATGAGTTCACGTCGCCGGCGGTCACCAGCAAGCCGGCGCCATGTGGAACAGTGTCCGGAATTGCTCCTGCCGTCGTTCCGATCACCGGAAGGCCGTGCGACAATGCTTCGGTATAGGCCATTCCGTATCCTTCGAAACGGGAGGCGAGAACGAACAGGTCCGCGTCATTGTAGAGCGCGGCCAGCCGCTCCGGCGATACGGCACCAGGCACTTCGATGCGGTCGGCAAGCCGGTGTTGGGATATGCTGGCCCGAAGTTTTGCCGCCTCATTCGGATCGCGCGTGAGGTCGCCCGCGATCGTCAGCCGCCACGGGAGACCGTCAAGTGTCGCGAGTGCAGCCACAAGCACGTCGAATCCTTTGCGGGGCACGACGGAGCCGACGGACAGCAGATGAGGAATTTCACTCTCGCTTCCCCTGGAGCGCGGCGCAGGATCGCTGCCGGGCCTTGCCACCGTGATGCGTCCGATCGGTACGGCATAGTCGGCAGCGACAAGCCTTGCCGTGGCTGGGCTTGTGACAATGACTTCCCGCACGGCAGCTAGGGCGGCCCGCTCGCTGCGGCGCAGTACGTCGGCTTGGCTGGCAGATAATCCCCATTCCAGGGCAAGGGGGTGATGCACCAGCGCAAGCAGCGGGTTCCTGCGCGCGAGCTCGGCCGCCACTTCGGGCAGGACTCCCAGTGCCAGGCCGTCCAGCACGACCGGCCGGCCCTCCGGCGCATCAAGCAGAGCGGAGCGCGCGGCCGACCTGGTCGCTTCATTCGGCCATGGAAATCCCTCGCCGATATTCAGAACGTCGACATCCCAGCCCAATTCCCGGAGTTCAGCAATGATGCGTCGATCGTAGACGTAGCCGCCGGTCGGTGTATCGAGGCTGCCCGGCACGGCGAAGACGGCGTGCTTCACCACAAGGGCGCCTCGTATTGCGCGCGGGCGACGTGTGACTCCGAAATCGTGATGCGCAGCGCCTTCAGCTCCCGGCCGGGACGGCCGAGTTCGCCGGCGCGGGCCGGCTTCGCCAGCCCGTCGAAAATATGCTTGGACAGGAATTCCGTCGTGGTGTTGATGCCCTTGAACTCGGGCAACTCGTCGAGATTGCGGTAATTGAGCGGTGTCAGCACCGCCTTGAGCGCATCGTGCGCGCGGCCGATGTCGATGACAATTCCGTTGTTATCGAGGGCGTCGGCGATGAAGGCTGCATCGACCACGAAGGTCGCCCCGTGCAGCGCTTGCGCGGGCCCGAAAACGGCGCCCTGGAAAGAATGGGCGATCATGATGTGGTCGCGAACTTCGACGGTAAACAAAGGGCAGCTCCTTAACTAGTAGACGATCGGTTGGCACAGTATCCCGCTTCCTGCGGCAAGAATTTTCGGCAGTCGATCCGGCAGCTCGCCGAACGCAACCGCGGGCGCCAGCAATGCGTCGAGCCGCGGATCATTGAGAAGTGCGACGGCGGCGGCGAGACGGCGGGCGTATGTCCAGCGCGGACGGTGCGATGGAGCGACGCGCCCGACCTGGCTCGATACCAGCCGAAGCCTGCGGCTGTGGAAGGCGCCGCCGAGCATCGCGGTCACCGCCGCGTCACCATACCAACTCATCTCGAGCACAGTTGCCTCATCGCCGCCTAGTTCGAGCGCCGTTCGTAACCCATCGGGCGAGCCGCTGGCGTGAACGACGATGTCGCAGTCACCTCTTGCCTGCCCGGGCTCGGCGAATCCAACCCCGAGCGTATCGGCCAATTTCGCCCGGTCCGGATTGATATCGACCAGCGTAACCTCGGTACCGGGAATCCGCCCGCACAGATACGCGACCAGAGAACCGACCACGCCGGCCCCTATCACGGCGATGCGGTCCGCTGGCCCAGGTGCCGCGTCCCATACGCCGTTGAGCGCGGTCTCCATATTGGCCGCCAGCACCGCGCGCTGTGGTGGTAAGTCCTGTGGAAGGGCGACCGCAGCGCTCGCGGGGATGTTGAAAGCGGTCTGATGCGGGAACAGCGCAAAGACGTTCCTGTCCTGCAAGGGGCCTCCGCCGCTCTCGACCCGTCCGACCGCGGCGTAGCCATATTTGACGGGGAAGGGGAAATCTCCCTCCATGAACGGCGCGCGCATCCTCTCGAATTCGCTCGCGGGTACGCGTCCGCCGAATACCAGCGATTCAGTCCCCCGACTGATCGCGCTATAGAGGGTTTTCACGCGTACTTCGCCTTGCCCGGGCCGAGCGATCTGTTCCCGGCGAATCTCGACCTGCCCGGGTCCGCGATACCACAGGGCCGAGGCAGTATCGGCACTCGAACTAATAGCCATTTTTCTTGGATCTCGGACTGGAATTCAAGGCCGCATCACGTGTTATAAGCGGTAGTCTGCACTGCCCGCCGGCGAATGAGAAGCCGTAACCTGTTTCCCCCGAGTACACCCACCCGCAATGATACAAGTCCACAGCGCCGAGAAGAGCATGTTCGCCAGACGTGCGATCTTCGCAACCCTGTTTTCGGTCACCATGGCGGGATCGCTGGCGCTTGCCGCGCTGGCGTTGTCGCCGGGCGGATATGGAATCCTCGATCTGGTGGCGCTTCTCCTGTTCGCGGCCACCTTGCCGTGGATGGTGGCGGGATTTTGCAATGCCGTGATCGGTTTCGTCATCATGCGCTTCTCTCCCGACCCTGTGGCTGCAGTGATACCGGCGGCCGGACTGATCCAGGGCAACGAACCGGTGACGGCATCGACTGCCATTCTTCTGTGCGTTCGCAACGAACAACCGGCCCGCATCATTCGAAACCTCGAGCCGATGCTCGATGGTATCGACGCTTCCGGATATGCCGAGCGCTTCCATCTCTACCTTCTGAGCGATACCAACGATTCTGATTTTGCGGCCGTGGAAGAGGCGCAGTTTTCCGAATTGATTGCACGCTGGCGCAATCGGATTGCAATCACCTACCGAAGGCGGACGGAAAATACCGGTTTCAAGGCCGGCAATATCCGCGAGTTCTGCGAGAGCTGGGGGAGCCGCCACGAGTTTGCGGTTACGCTTGATGCCGACAGCTTCATGCCGGCAGATGCCGTCATCCGCCTTGTTCGCATCATGCAGGTGGATCCCAGGCTCGGCATCCTACAGGGCCTCATCGTCGGATTGCCGTCAACGAGCCTGTTCGCCCGCATCTTTCAGTTCGGCATGCGGCTCGGCATGCGTTCCTACACGATCGGGAGCGCGTGGTGGCAGTCCGATTGCGGCCCCTATTGGGGGCACAACGCCATCCTGCGGCTCGAACCGTTCATCAGGCATTGCCAGCTTCCGATGTTGTCCGGAAACGGGGAGGATGAACGGCATATCCTCAGCCACGACCAGATCGAAGCGGCCCTGATGCGAGCGGCCGGCTACCACGTGCGCGTGATACCGCGGGAAGATCTGGGCTGGGAGGCAAATCCGCCGACGCTGCTCGAGTTCATGCGCCGCGACCTGCGCTGGTGCCACGGCAACATGCAATACTGGCGGCTTCTTCTGTTGCCGAATCTCACGCCGGTCAGCCGGTATCAGCTGGTGCTTGCGATCCTGATGTTTATCGGCTCGCCGGCATGGATCGGCCTGCTCGTGCTGGCGACCGCCGCGCTCGTGCTGACGGACGATCCCGCGACCATCATGCGTTCCGATGTCGGGAGCGTTTTGCTGGCGTGGGTGCTCGTGATGTGGTTCTCGCCCAAGATTGCGGGTGCGCTCGACGTGCTGCTGGCGCCGGAGGAACGCCGCGCATTCGGCGGGGCCGGACGCTTTACCGTCAACTTTCTGATCGAGACTGTATACTCCATCGTCCTGTGCCCGATCATCTGGATCGGCCACACGATCTTTCTCTTTGGCCTGCTGCTCAATCGCGAAATCAGCTGGATGGGACAGATCCGCGACGATCACGCGGTGCCTGTGAAACTCGCGCTGCGCGATCTTTGGCCCCAGACCCTCGTGGGATGTGTCGCGCTTGGCCTCGTGGCGCTGATCCAGCCGTGGGCGCTGCCGTATATCCTCCTGCTTGCCGGCGGCCCCGCATTGGCCGTTCCGTTTGCGGTGGTGACGGCCTGGCCCGCGCTTGGCAGCCTTGCAGCGCGCATCGGCGTCGGACGCCTTCCCGAGGAGACGGCAATCCCGGAGGATCTTCTTGGGCTGGCATTGCCCGCGATTCATTCGGAGAGCCGGCCGCCATTGGCGAGCTCGGTCTAGCCATGCCTGGCGCTGTGAGGACCGCGCGCGCCACCCTCAGGTCGTTTCGTATCTACTACGGAAACCGGAGGCGGGCCGCCGCGATGGACCGGCTCAATGGCAACTTCATCCAACCCGGCGATCTGGTCTTCGACGTCGGCGCCCATGTCGGCGATCGCGTCGCCTCGTTCCGCCGGCTCGGCGCACGCGTTGTGGCGGTGGAGCCGCAGCCGGCCATGGTCAGGGCTCTCAGGCTGCTCTATGGACGCAGCGCGTCGGTAGCGATCGAGGCGCTCGCGGTGGGGCGTGAACCGGGCAGGACGCGAATGCTGATCAATGCCAACAACCCGACAGTTTCGACGGTGTCGCCGGCGTTCGTCGAGGCCGCCCGCGACGCCCCGGGCTGGGAAACCCAGCGCTGGAACGAGACGATCGATATCGAGGTCACGACGCTCGATGCGCTGATCGCCCGGCACGGTGTCCCCGCGTTCATCAAGCTCGACGTCGAAGGCTTTGAGGCGGAGGCGCTGCATGGTCTGTCGCAGAGGGTGCGCGCCCTGTCATTCGAGTTCACCACCATCCAGCGCGACGTGGCGCTCGCCTGCATCGAGCGTTGTTCGGCGATGGGTTACACGCGCTTCAACGCGGCTCTCGGGGAGAGCCAGGCGCTCGTAGGTGAGTGGATCGGCGCCGGGGATGTCGCCAGCTGGCTGATCGCGTTGCCACAATCGGCCAACTCAGGGGATATCTATGCCGTCGCAGCCTGAGCGGCAGCCGTCGCGGCGACGGCCTCTGATGGCTTCAGCCGCCGTCCTGCTTGCGATCGGTTTTGGCCTGACGCTTCTGATCTTCTATCCCGGCATCATGACCTACGATGCGAAGTTCGTGTACGAGGACATCGCCAAGGGTACGTACGGCGATTGGCAATCCCCGGTCATGGTCTGGCTGTGGGGCCTGATCGATCCGATTGCTCCGGGCGCCGGCAGCATCTTCCTGCTGACTGTTACGATCTACTGGCTTGGTTTCGGCACTCTATCGCTTGCGCTCGCATCCCGCGGCAAGGCCGCTGCGCTGCTGCTGCCGCTGCTGGCCATGACGCCGCCGGCCCTGGCGCTTGCCGGGGTCATCTGGCGGGACATCCTGCTGGCATCGTGCTGGCTGCTCGCCGCAGCCGTCGCGTTCGCGGTATCCGAACAGCGGTCATCGGTCAGGTTGACCGGGCAGGCACTGGCGCTTGCATTGGTTGTTCTCGGGGTGCTGTTGAGGCCGAACGCTTTGCTGGCCGCGCCGGTACTCGCCGCTTATATCGTCTGGGTATCGCGGGTGACGCTACTCAGAACGGCAATCTTCTATATCCCGGCCATGATCGGCTTTTTCGGGATCGTGCAACTGGCCTATTACGGCATGCTGGATGCGAAGCGGCAGCATCCGCTGCAAACGATCATGATCTTCGATCTGGGCGGCATCAGCCATTTCGCGAAACAGAACCAGTTTCCGGTCGACTGGAGCGAGTCTGAGAACGCGATGCTGCTCAACAGCTGCTACCAGCCAACCCTGTGGGACATTTACTGGCGGCTCGATCCCTGTGATTTCGTGATGCGCAAGGTCGAACGGGAAAAAGGCCTGTTCGGTACCTCGGCGATATCGAGGGCCTGGCTGCAGGCGATGCTGCGCCATCCCGTTGCCTATCTGCAGCATCGTTCGGCATTCATGTGGAATTTTCTCGCCGCCGACAATCTGGTGATGTGGACCGCTGATGTCGAGCATCCGACGCGGAAGGTGTTCGCCGATCGCGCTGCGTTCAGCGCCATGGTCTCCGCGCACGACATGCTCAAGCCGACGCCGTTGCTTCGGGCCGGATTCTGGCTGCTGGCGTGCATTTTCGTTTGCTGGGTGGGCTGGCGTCGAAGCCCGCCGCGCGAAGCCGCATTCGCGCTTGGCGTTTGCGGTTCGGCGACGGTCTATGTGTTGTGCTTCTATGTCGTGGGCGTGGCGTCTGATTTTCGCTATGGATATTGGGCCGTGCTGGCAGGCATGGCCGGTGGTGTCGTCGTTTGGTCCGGGAGAGCTGAAAGGACCGAACCATAAGGCTAAAGCAGCCTAATGCTGCTTTGGTTCAACCCCTGCGGTCCAGCTCTTGTAGTCGGCGTCGGAAACGCTGGGCAGTTTCTTGACGAAGGCGGCAATCGACCAGATCTCGTTATCCGTGGCGCCTGCCTCCGCAAAGCTCGGCATGCCCGTCATGTTGATGCCGTTCTTGACGATCCAGAACAGTTGGGCAGGGGAGAGATCGGCGGCGACCTTCTTCAGGTCCGGCGGGTATGGATGCATGCCTTCCGAGAGCTTGAGCCACATGACGCCCGGCGCGCCGTGGCAGGTCGCGCAGCCGAAAGCGGCATAGGCCTTGGCGCCAGCCTCCACCATGGCGGCGTCGCCGAACGAGGCCGGCGGGCTATCGTTGGCGTGGCGGTTGATCGACGCGACCCGCACCCGGGTCAGGGCCCATGTCACGGGGGCGGGGTCTGCAGTGGTTCCGGCGACGTTGTAATAGCCACCAAAGAAGAATGCCGCGGCGCCAATGCCGATCAAGATCGCCAAAGCGCCGATTGCAGCCAAGAAGCGCATGCAAACCTCCGATCGCTGTTTGCCGCCCCGGAACACAAATAGCGGCTCAGGTCTGGAATAACGAACTGTTCGAAAGGTTGCATAGGGTGCGACATTACGGACGGGATTTGCCCGACGCCTCGGAGTTCAAATGGTTGATGATACCAAAGGTGGAGCAGGTAGCCATGCCAAGGTGCCTGAAAGGGCTGTTGATGGACGTCGGTTGATCAGGGGCCTCTAGCCGCTCATCGCCCGGGCCGCTTGGACAGCACTGCTGCCCCATTATCGATCCTCCCTTCTGTATCGCCAGCTACGCAAAAACCTCGCACGTGGAGCCGCGGTGGACCGAGACCCGGTTCGTCGCCCAAAGGATTTGAACCTCGAGCCGCTCGCGGTGACCTATCTAGACGGGCAATCTCACGGAGGCTGTCATGACCCACTGGCACGACACGATGGTCGATAGACCCGAGACGGATGGTGGGGTCTATGCCTCGGGCTGGGCAATCTCCGGCCTGGCCGTGCTCGGAACGATCGTTGCAGTTTGGCTTTTCGGAATTTGACCCCCGAGGCAACTGACTTAAGGCCGCAAGCGCTGTTGCGGGGCATGAGTTAGGCCCGATACCCGACCGTTTTGGAAGCCCCGGCCTAACGCCACATTCCGCGCATCCGCTCCCGGATATCGATGTTCGGAGCCTGACCGGTTTTCTCGGGGCGCGCGGTCGCCGCGGCCACTGGCCACGCCTGACGCTCGAACAGCCGCAGCAGGGGATCGGGAATGAAGCGCGTTCGCGATGCATACACATGCCTGTCGCCGCGAGCCTGCTGTCCGTGCACGAAGAATCTCTGCGGTACGATCAAATGCAGATCATCCTTTGCACGCGTCATGGCGACGTAGAGGAGGCGCCGTTCTTCCTCGAGCTCCGCCGTCGTGCCGGCGCCCAGATCGGACGGCATGCAGCCGTCAACGACGTTCAAGGCAAATACCGCTTTCCATTCCTGCCCCTTTGAAGAGTGGATGGTCGACAGGATCAGATAGTCTTCGTCGCGTAACGGCGGTCCGGAACGATCGCTCGTCGCGTCCGGCGGATCGAGCGTCAGCTCCGTCAGAAAGCGCTGCCGGGACGGATAGCCTGCTGCGATCTGCTCAAGCTGCAACAGGTCCGCCAGCCGAACCTCGCTGTCTTCGTGGATCCGTTCCAGATGCGGGCTGTACCAAAGACGAGCCCGCTCGATGTCGGAAGGCCATTCGGAATAGCGCAGATTTGCGAGCGTCTCGGCGAAAGCAGTCCAATCCTGGCCAGCCCGGGCTGGCGGGGGCAACGCTGCAAGTGCCGTTAGTGGATCAGCCGAAGTGGCGGTTGCGTCGAGAATGCGTTGGGCTGACGCCGGTCCAATGCCAGGCAGCAGGTGAAGAACGCGGAATCCCGCGACCCGGTCCCGGGGATTCTCGACGAACTTCAACAGCGCAAGCAGATCCTTGACATGGGCCGCGTCCAGGAATTTCAGGCCGCCGAACTTGACGAACGGAATATTGCGCCGCGTGAGTTCGACTTCCAGCGGCCCGCTGTGCGACGACGTCCGGAACAGCACGGCCTGCTCCTTGAGACGAAAACCTTCCTCGCGATTCGACAGCACCCGCTCGACGATGTAGCGCGCCTGGTCGGCTTCATCGCGCACCGTGACCAGGCGCGGCAATTGCGCCGAACCGCGCTCGGTCCACAGGTTTTTGGTGAACCGTTCTCGCGCAAGTCCGATGACGCCGTTCGCGGCCGCCAGCACGGGCTGAGTGGAGCGGTAGTTGCGGTCGAGTGTAACGATCTCAGCCCTGGGGCTGAAGTGGTCCGGAAAATCCAGGATATTTCGAACGGTAGCGGCGCGAAACGAATAGATCGACTGGGCATCGTCGCCGACCACGGTTAGCCCGCGGCCGTCTGGCTTGAGCGCCAGCAGGATCGTCGCCTGCAGTCGGTTCGTATCCTGGTATTCATCGACCATGATGTGATCGAAGCGTCCGCCGACCTCTTCTGCGATCGAAGGCTCGGACATCATCTGGGCCCACCACAGCAACAGATCGTCGTAATCGAGGACGTTCTGCTTCTGCTTGGCCTCGACGTAACCCGCAAACAATTGCTTGAGTTCACTGGCCCAGCCGGAACACCAGGGATAATGCTGTCCGAGCACCGTCTCGATCGGCGCTTGCGCATTTACGCAGCGGGAATAGATCGACAGGCAGGTGCCCTTTGCAGGAAAGCGGCTTTCGATCTTCGAATAACCGAGTTCATGGCGAACCAGATTCAACAGGTCCGCCGAATCTTCGCGGTCGTGAATGGTGAAGGTCGGATCGAAGCCGATGCGCTCGGCGTATTCTCGCAGCAGCCGTGCCCCGATGCCGTGAAAGGTGCCGGCCCAGGTCAGCGCATCAGTCATGACGCCAGCCTTGTCGCCCAGCACACGGCGCGCAATGCGCTCCACGCGCTGTGCCATCTCGGAGGCGGCGCGGCGCGAAAACGTCATCAGCAGCATGCGCCGCGGGTCGGCGCCCCTGATGATCAGATGCGCAACGCGGTGCGCGAGCGTGTTGGTCTTTCCCGATCCAGCGCCAGCGATCACGAGAAGCGGCGAACCAATGGTTCCGCCTGCGCCAATGCCGTGCTCGACAGCCTTGCGCTGTTCCGAATTGAGACCGTCCAGATAACCCTCGGCAGCATCAGCGAGCACGAATCATTTCCCCTGTCGATCCGAAGGTCGGCCAATTCGTTCGTGCTCGCAACGGCGGATATCCGGTCCCGGCGATGCCGAACCTGGAACCGGACCGTTATGAAAGAGATTCTGGTGCGAAACAGATACCTTTGCGGCCGGCCTAGGACCAGGAGCCGACCAAAGCGTCGCTGTCCGTCACCACTGCCACATTCTGTAGCGCGTAGTTCACGGAAGCCGTGTGCCATTCGGCATTCATGGTCGAGCAGCAATCCTCGGGCACGACCATGTAATACCCCTTGTCCGCGCCGGTGCGGGAGGTGTGCTCGATCGACATGTTGGTCCATGCGCCGGTGACAATGACGATGTCGCGTCTGAGCGCTTTCAGCACGGTCTCGAGCCGCGTTCCCTCCCAGGCGCTCATGCGCTGCTTCTCCACGATATGGTCGTCCGGTTGTGCCTCGAGTCCCTGCACGGGCGCGGCACCCCAGCTTCCGCGCACCATCGCGCTTGCATCCGCAAGGCCCTCGAACAGCGGCGCATTCATCGTCACGCCGGGGCAGCCGGCCTCGACCACGAACCAGACATGGATGACGGGAATGCCGCGCGATCGCGCAGCCGCGGCCAGCCGGGAGGCGTTGGAAATGGCGTTCTGTTCCCGGCAATGGATCGGCGAACCGGAGGCGGCGAAGGCGCCGCCTTCCATCACCACATCGTTCTGCATGTCCTGGATGATGAGCGCGCAGCGCGATGGATCAAGCGTGTAGCCGGGGGCGGCCTTCATGGTGCCGTTGCGGCCAATGCTGGCGCCAGCCTGGGGCGCGGCGCCGCTTCGCGCCGTCGTAAGGCGCATGTAGGGTTCGATGCGCGGGCCGATTTTCGTCTCCACCGCGTATACGGAATGGGTCGCGGTGAGGAACAGCGTACGAAAATCCGGACCGCCCCAGGTCAGGTTTCCGACGAGTTCGGGCACGCGCAGCTTGCCGATCAGCGCGCCGTCCGGCGCATAGACCCAGACGCCGCCGGGTCCGCAGACCCAGACATTGCCCTGTGCATCGCATTTCATGCCGTCCGGCACGCCCGGCTCGCTCGGCGAATAGATCGCGGAGGCGAAAACCCGTCCCCTGGCGAGTGCGCCATCCGGCTGGACCTCGAACACCCGGATCAACTGCTGCACGGTATCGTTGATGTAGAACAGCTTCTCGTCCGGCGAGAAGCAAAGCCCGTTCGGCTGCTCGAACAGATAGCGATCCACCAGCAGTTGCGGTTTTCCGCCGCCCGGGGGCAGGCGATAGACGCCCTGGAAGCCGAGTTGGCGCGGCCGCTCCACCCCGTAGACAGGCATGCGGCCATACCAGGGGTCGGAGAAATAGATCGAACCGTCCGACTTCACGCAGACATCGTTGGGGCTGTTCAGCTCCATCCCCTCGAAATGCGAGGCGAGGATCTCACGCCGCCCGTCCGGTCTCTCCCGCACGAGCGTCGATGTCGCGTGCTCGCAGACGATGAGGTTGAGCTCGGCATCGTAGGTCATGCCGTTGCACTTGTGTGCCGGCTTCATCACCTCGCGGATGCCGGTTGAATCGTAGCGGCGGCGAACGTCGCCCGGCATGTCGGAGAACAGCAGAAAGCCTTCCCGAGGATGCCAGATCGGTCCTTCCGTAAACTGGAAACCGGTACCGATCTGGCGCACGGGTGCCCAGAGATCGACGAGATCGGCAAAGCCGGGCCGGACGGCGACATGCGTTGTCATGGCAAACCCCTCGCGGTCGGGCGGCTGTTCATGCCGCCCGATCTCATTCCTTACATCGGGAACCAGTTGCGCGATGGCAGGCTTTGCACCACCGGGCCGGGAACGGCCATGTCCATTCGCCCAATCACTTGACCGCTGCCGATCTTCGCGGGCTTGTCGTGTATCGGCAGCAGGAATTTCGAGCCGGCCAGCAGCTTCTTGATCGCCGCCTTTTCCTCGCGCTTGGAGACGCCGTGATTGCCGGTCGTGCGCGGCTCGTTGGCGTGGATTTCGTGGAAGGGATTCACGACCTGGTCGTTGAAGTCGTAGATCACGTCGCCGCAAATCGTGGCGCGGCCCTCGACCGTGTCGATGTGGACGTTCATCGACCCCTCCGTATGCGCGCCGGCCGCCTCCATGTAGCAGCCGGGAAAGAGTTCGATCATGCCGGTGAGTTCAAGGTCTTCCAGCCGCAACGCGTCTTTCGTATGGAGGCGATCGATCAGATGCTTGATGTCGGGTGCGGGATATTGCGGATGCATCAGCCCCGAGACCGAATATTCCAGCTCGCGGCGGTTGATGATCACCGTCGTATTCATCGGGAACAGTTCGTCCTTGCCCGCGTGGTCGATATGCAGGTGCGTGTGCAGCACGTAGCGGACGTCTCCCATTCGCACGCCATACTTCGCGAGCTGGTTCTCGATCATGTTCTCGTGGAACTGGAGGCCGCGCATGCCGAGGCTCTCCATGATCTGGTTATGGCGGTAGCCGGTATCGATCACGAGCGGCCAGGGTCCGCCCAGGATCAGAAAGCCGTAGGTCGGCACACGGCGCGTGCGGCCGCAATCGCGCCCCAGCACCAGGAAGCTCGATTCAAGCTCGATATCGCCATAGTCGAGCACCTTGATTTCCAAAGCCATCTGGCCCTCCCATTCCCTTTATTGGCCGAGCCGGTAGACCCGGCGCGCAGTCCTGTTGAAAACCTGATCGTGATCGGTTGCCGGTATGCCCGCGCGATGTGCGCCGATGAGCGCGGCATAGGTCGTCCAGAGCTTTTCGATCGGGAAGTTCGAGCCGAACAGGCAGCGCTGGGCGCCGAAAAGCGCGAGCGTTTCGGCCGCGATGAAGGCGACATGCGCCGGATCGTTGCGCCGGAGGAATGTGCCGAGGCCTGATAATTTGCTGACGACGTTGGGGCAGGCGGCAAGGCGTTTCATGCCTGCGCGCCACGATGCGATGCCCTCCGGCGTCAGGTCCTCCAGCATGCCCGAATGTTGCAGAACGAACGTCACTCCCGGACAGGCCATGGCGAGCTCTGCAGCCCCCGCCATCTGGCCGGCGAAGACCTGGAGATCGAAACTCCAGCCATAATCCGCAAGCCGCGCGACGTTGTGCTGCAGGAGCGGATCGCGCGCGAGATCGGGTGACTGTGCGAAACGATAGAGCGGGTTGTCGTGCCAATGGAGCTGCATCCGAACGCCGCGAACGGACGACTCGGCGGTCAACGCATCGAGCTGGGGCCGGATGTCCTCCGCGAGCATGTCGGCGTAGGCGACGATCGCGATCGGGAAAGCTGCCCGGCGCGCGGATTCCGACACGAACCGCACCTCGTCCAGCGCGCATTCCGGCGCCCAGTTCGCCTGCACGTAGACGGCTTCGGTGATGCCCTCGGGCCGGCAATCGGCGAGATATTCCTCGACCGGATAGTCGCGCCGGATCGGCTCATACGGCCCGAAAATACGCGGCTGCATCGGTCCCAGCAGCCACGGCAGATCGGCCTGTCGCCAGATGTGAAAATGTGCGTCGACCAGTCCCGTCATGCTGCTTTCGCCTTTCCGATGGCAAGGATCGCGCGGCAGAGGCGCGATGTGGAACTCGCATCGCCCAGCGAGGCGAGCAGCGGCCGGATGGCGCGCAGCGCTTCGGTCTCGGGCCGGTACTGGGGATCGATGGCGAGCGGCGTAAACCAGTCGACTCTAAAGGCGCGCGCCGCGAGGCGTTGCACGGCGCGTATCATCGTGGTCGGGTCGCCACGCTCGAGCCCGTCCGACAGCACGATGACGGTGGCTCCCCTCGCATAGCCGGCAAAGCGCGGCACGGCGAGGAACGCTTCGAGCGCGTCGCCGATCCTTGTGCCGCCATCCCAATCGGCGACAAGACTTGATGCCTCGGAAAGCGCGTGCTCGCGGTTCTTGAGCCGCATCGCGCGGGTCAGGCGCGTCAGGCGTGTACCGAACGTGAAGACTTCGACGCGCGGCATCGCGTGGACGATTTCATGCGCCAGCGCGAGATGGGCATCGCTGCGCGCCTTCATCGATCCGGATACGTCGATCAGGAGAAGAATGGGGCGGGGGCGCGTCGCGCGCCGCTGCCGCTTCAGGCTCATCACCTCGCCTTCGTTCCGCATGGCCGCGCGCAGGCTCCGCGCGAGGTCGATGCCCTTGCCGCGCCGCGCCGCCTTGTGGCGATAGCCGCGCCGGCGGGGCAGGGAATCGGGCAGGGCGTCGGCAAAACGCCGCAGCGTCTGCGCGTCGTCGGGCGCGCGCAGGGCGCGTATCGCGAGGGCTTCCGCTCCGGTGGCGGCCTGGCCGGTCTCGTTGACCTCCTCGCCGATCACGACCTCTTCCGTGCCGATATCGTCCTGCACCTGCATGTCGTCATCGGCTTGCCACTCGTCCTCACCCGGTTCGCCGACAGCCCCAAGGAAATGCAGGTCGAACAGCGCGTCGAAGCGCACCCGCTGCTCGGGATGCGGCGCAAGCGTCGCGACCGCGGCCTTGCGCACATGCTCGATGCTGCGCGGGCCGAGCAACTCCACGGCCTGAAGGAAACTCACCGTCTGCTCGGGGGCGACCGCAAATCCGTGTTCGCGCAGCAGGACCGGAAAGTCGATCAGCGGGCGCACCGCGCCGGGCACCTTCACGCTCATGCCGCCATCCCCGGTATGAATTGCGCAAGCCGCGGACGCAGATGGGCGAGGTCTTCCTCATCCTTGATCGCCGCGCCGAGGGAACGGCGGAATGCCTCCGGCCACGATGCACCGGTGCGGGCCAGCGCGGTGGCGGCCTCGGCCCAGTCCACTGCCTCGGCAACGCCGGGAGGCTTCGAGAGCGGCTCGTTACGCAGGATGCCGACAGCCGCTACCACGGCGCGCGCCGTGCTCTCCGCCACAGCGGACGAGCGCAGCATGATGATCTCGGCCTCGCGCGCCGGATCGGGATAGGCGATGTAGTGATAGACGCAGCGCCGGCGCAGCGCTTCATGCAGGTCGCGCGTGCGGTTCGAGGTGAGGATCACTACGGGGCGTTCCGCCGCGCGCAGCGTGCCGCGCTCGGGGATTGAAATCGAGAAGTCGGAGAGGAATTCGAGCAGGAATGCTTCGAATTCATGATCGGAACGGTCGATTTCGTCGATCAGCAGCACGGTCGAATCCGGCCGGCGCAGAGCCGTGAGCATCGGGCGCTCGATCAGGAATTCATCGCGGTAGATGTCCGTGCCGGCTCCCTCCTGCGCCTGCCGGATCGCCAGCATCTGGCGCGGATAGTTCCACTCGTACAGTGCTGCTGCGGCGTCGATCCCCTCGAAACATTGCAGCCGGATCAATTGCCGTCCGAGAATGCCGGCGAGCGCCTTCGCGGCTTCCGTCTTGCCGACGCCCGGCGCGCCTTCCAGCAGCAGCGGCTTGCCGAGCGCCAGCGCGAGGTAACCTGCGGTCGCGATCCCGTCATCCGCAAGATACAATGCCGACCTGAGCGCTTCCGCGAGCGCCTCGGGGCTTGAAATGCCGGCGATGGTGGTGCGTAGCGCCATGGTCAGCCGCCCCGCCTTGCCTGCGGGCGCGCGCCGCCATTCGCGCGGATGCCGCGCAGCACTTTTTCCGGCGTGATCGGCAGTTCGTCCACGCGCACACCGACGGCGTTGAACACCGCATTGGCTACCGCCGGCAGCACCGGATTTGCGCACATTTCGCCCGGCCCCTTGCCTCCGAACGGGCCATCCGGGGCGGGCCGCTCCAGCACGCTCGCCGAATAAGGCGCGATATCGCCCGGTCCCGGCATCAGGTATTCGTTGAAATCGCGCGGGCCATGATCGGGATTGGGATAGTAGGGCTCGGGCGTTTCGAACAGCACATGGCTCTGGCCCATCCAGGCCCCGCCGACCAATTGCTGCTCCACCATTCTCGGGTTGAGCGCGCGGCCAAGCTCATAGGCGCTCGTCATGCCGAGCACCGTCACTTCGCCGGTCTCGTCGTCCACCTCCACATCGGCCACGAGGCAAGCGTGGGCAAAGGCGGTGTTCGGGTTCATCTCGCCGGTCTCCGGATCGACCGCGGAGAGCGGAATGAGAAATATCCCGCGCCCGGCGATGGTCTTGCCTTGCCTGAACTGTGCGGCCTGCGCGGTCGCGCGCACGGTGATCGAGCGGGAGGGGGCGCCGCGCACGTGGATGTTGCCACGCCCGTCGGTGACGAGATCGGCGGCGTTGACCTCGAGCTCTTCTGCTGCAGCTTCAAGCAGAACGCCGCGCGCCTCGCGCGCCGCCGCAATCACCGCGTTGCCCATGCGATGCGTGCCGCGCGATGCGAAGGAGCCCATGTCGTGCGGGCCGGTGTCGCTGTCGGCGGTATCGACATAGACATCCTCGACCGGCACGCCGAGTGTTTCGGCCGCCACCTGCCGCGTGACTTGTTTCATGCCCTGGCCGAGATCGATCGCCGAAAGCGCGACGGTGAACTTGCCGTCGGGGTTGGAGTGGATCAGCGCCTGGCTGGGATCGCCGCCGAGATTCATGCCGATGGGATAGTTGATCGCGGCCATGCCGCGGCCCTTGTGCCGTGCCATTTCACCGCCTCCTTGTTCCGAACACCGACGAGAAACGCATCGCGCCGTGCTGTGGCTGGACACCTGGAGCGGGCGGCGCGGGAGGCTCCACGCCAGGCTGGGGCGGCGGAGCGGCTGATGGCATCGGGGCAAGCGGCGCCGGCGCCTGAACTACAGGCTGCGTCATCGGGCGCGCTGGCTCATAACGCGGTACGTTCGGTGCCACGGGCCGCGCGTCGCGGCTGCCCTCCAGCTCCGGTTGTTTCGTCAGCGGGATGCGCATGGTGCCGGCCGGCAGGGTCTGCGTCACAGGCCCGCTGCGCGTCTCGGGCCGGCCGATCTGACCGCGCTGATCGATGGGGGTGGCGGGGATTTGCCCGCGCTCGCGCTGTCCGCCGCCCTCGAGCGAGGATTGCCGCCGGGCGCTTTCGGAGATCGGCCAGCGCGCCTTTTCCGCGGCGACCTGCACGCATTCGATCAGCGCCGTGTTCTTTGCCACGCGCCGATGCGCTTTCATGTCGCCGTCGCGATAGGCGTTGAGGATGCGGAATTCCATCGGATCCATGTTCACGGCATGGGCGAGCTTGTCCATTTGCACCTCGAGTGCGAAATCGGCCGCGGTGATGCCGAAGCCGCGCATTGCCGTGGAGGGGCAGCGGTTGGTGTAGGAAACGTAGATGTCGGACGAGACATTCGGGATCCAGTAGGGTCCTGGGAGATGCGCCGTGCACTTGATGGCGGCGTAGGAAGACAGGCGGGTGTAGGCGCCGGCATCGAAATAGGAGCGAACATGGCGCGCGATGATGCGCCCGTCGCGCATCACCCCGTCCTTGACATAGACACGCTCGGCGCCGCGCGGCGAGCCGTAGAGCATTTCCTCCTCGCGATCGAGCACGTAGCGCACAGGCCGGCCCGTCAGCATCGCGCCGAGGATCGCAAGCGGTTCGGTGAGCGAATCGACCTTGCCGCCGAATCCGCCGCCCACCGTGCCGCCGATGAAATGCAGCCGGTTCGACTCAATATTGAGGATCTTTGCCGACGTGCCCAGCGAGAAGAACAGCCCCTGCGCGCAGGAATGGACGACGAAGCGGTTGTCCTGCTCAGGTGCTGCGATCGAGCCGTTGGTCTCCGTCGGAGCATGCTCGATGGGAGAGGTCTGGTAGCGCTCCTCGATCACGAGGTCTGCGGCAGCGAAGGCTTTTTCCGTGTCGCCGAAGCGCAGCTTCTGATGATCGAACTTTTCGTGATACTCGAAGTAATTGTTCGGGTAGGTTTCGTTGACGATGGGAGCGCCGGGCTTGAGTGCCTCCTCGACGTCGAAGACCGCCGGCAGGACTTCGTAGTCGATACGCACCAGCTTGCGGGCCGCCATCGCGGCAGCCTCGCTCTCGGCGATAACGGCCACGACGGGCTCGCCCTTGTAATGCACCTTGTCGACCGCCAGCGTGGGCTCGTCGTCCTTGCCGAAATTGATCAGGCTGAGCAGCGTGTTCTTGTTAACGGGCACATCGGCTGCCCGGAGGATGCGTTTCACGCCCGGTGCGCGCTCCGCCTCGCCGACATCGACGGAACGGATGCGGGCATGGTGGTGCGGGCTGCGCACGACCTTCAAATGCAGCAGGCCTTCGAAGGCGTGATCGTCGAAGTAGCGCGAGCGTCCCGTGACATGGCCCGGCATGTCCTGGCGCTGAATGCCCTTGCCGATAACGTTGAGATTGTCGTCGCGCTCGTTGGCGAAGTAGTCCTTCCGGATCTCGAGCATCTCGTTCTCCCTCAGGCGCGTTTCTGGTCGCCAGCGCCGGCCGCGGCGAGAATGGCGTTGATGATCGGCTCATAGCCGGTGCAACGGCAGATATTTCCGGCAATCGCCTCGATCACTTCCTCGCGGCTCGGCTTTGGATTGCGATCGAGAAGCGCGCGCGCCGCCATCAGCATGCCGGGCGTGCAGAAGCCGCATTGCGCTGCGAAATTGTCCATGAACGCGACCTGCAGGGGGTGCAGGTTCGGCCCCTCCGCCATGCCGGATGCCGTTTCCACGTGGCGGCCCTCGCAGGCTACCGCCAAAGTGAGGCAGGAAAGCTGCGGTTCGCCGTCGATCAGCACGGTGCAGACGCCGCATGTGCCTTGGCCGCAGCCGTATTTGGGTGCGAACTCGTTGAGCCCGCGTCGAAGGGTCATGAGGAGGTTGTCGGCGGCGTCGATGAACGCGGCGCGGTCCGAACCATTGAGGCGAAACTGGACGGGAACTTTTGCCATGCGTGCTTCCTCAGCGTCCTTCGCCGGTCAAGAGCCGCCCGAGATGCACCGGCAAGACCTCGCGGCGATACCATTCGCTGGCAATGGCGTCTGTGGCGGGGCGGGTGCCTTCGAGGGCGGCGGCCTTCGCGGCCTGAATGCTTGCTGCATCGAGCGCTTTTCCTTCGAGCGCGCGCTCGACACCGCGCGCCCGCACGGCGGTGGGGGCCATCGCTCCGTAGGCGACACGCGCCTGGCTGATCCGCCCGCCGGTATTGGGCAGGTGGGCCGCGATGCTCATTACCGCGATGCCCTTCGGCTTCACGCGGCTGACCTTGCGGAAGCGGAAGTCGGCCGCATTCTGCGGCTTCGAGAACTGCACACCGGCGACAAGTCCGGAAACGCCGCGTTCGCGGGCGCCGAGAAATTCATCGAGCGGCATTGAGCGTGCGGAGCCGTAGCCCGACTGAACCATCACCTGCGCATCGAGCGCCAGCAGCGCCACGGCGAAATCTCCGTAGGGAGTCTGGGCAAAGAGATTGCCGCCGATCGTCGCCATTTGCCGGATGGCCGGGCCGCCTATGGAGCGCGCGGCGGCGTGCAGAAAGGCGAGATCGCGGTTGTTCGACACCATCGCCATAGTCACGCCCGCGCCAAGTTCGATGCGTGCGCCTGATGTGTTCATCTGTCGGTAGGCGGGATCGGTAATTCGCAGCAACGTTCCGTCGAGTAGCCGCCCTTCGTTCACGTCCCGCATCATCAGCGTGCCGCCCGAGAGGAGTTTTGTCCGCTGATCCGCGGTGAGGATGCCGGCGGCTTCCGCCATGCTGGTGGCAACGCGCACGTCGAGCGGCATGTCAGATGCCCTCCCTTTGCAGTTGGGGAAGCCGGCGCACGGCCTCCATGCCGGCGACATAAACCTCTTCCCCCACCATGCGGGCGAGTTCTTCCTCGCGTCCCGGCGGGGTCGTGAAGCGGCATTCCCAGTGCCAGAAGCTTCGATTGCCGTCGGTCACCGGCAGCAGGCGCATGTGCGCGACGTAGTTGAAGAGGGGAATCGGCGTATCCAAAAGGCAATAGCTGCAGGTCATTTCAAGGTCGGACAGCGCGAGCAACTGCTCGCGCAGTTCGCTGCCATCCTGGAGCGTGAAGCGGCGGACACAGCCGACCTTGTCGACCGGATAGCCGCGCTCGATGAGGCTGGTGGCCACGATGGGATGGTACTGGTCATGCGCATTGAAATCGCGCACGACGGCCCAGAGCCGGTCCACAGGCACATCGACGATGGTGCTGCGAACGACCTTTGGCACATCAGCCTCCGAAGGCGCGCTTGAGCGCATCAAAGCCGCCCTGGAACACACCGCCGCCGATGTTAGTGACCAGTTCGCCTTCCTTGTCGGGAGCGCAATCGAAATCGGCCGACCATTCAATGAAGGTCCTGTCCTGATCGGTGATCGGGGTGAGCCGCAGGGTCGCCACGTAATTGGTGAGCGGCATCGGCGAGTCGAGGATCGAGTAGGTGCAGAACATGTCGAAATCGGAAAGGCCGAGCAACTGCTCGCGCAGCCGGTCGCCGTTTCGAAGCGAGAAATTGCGGATGCAGCCGACCTTGTCCGCGGGTTCGCCATTCTCGATGCGGCTTTCGGCGATCGCGGGATGCCAGTTCGACAGCCCGTTGAAATCGCGCACACGGGCCCAGACCCGCGCGGCGGAGGCATTGATAACGCTGGATGTATAGACCCGGGCCATTGCCGTTTACTCCTTGGCTTTACCGCCCGGGCCGCCGCCGGTTTTGCCGTCCTTGCTATCCTTGGGCTTCGCGCCCTGCGCATCCTTGCCGATGCGCTGCATGTCGCTGGCCTCGCGGATGAGCCCGCCCATCTTCGCAAGGTTCCCGCCCTCGATGCCGATCTCCTTCAGCACCTCGTCGATCAGCGGCGCCTGTACGCGGTAGCGCAACGCACTTTCGATCACCTCGTCGGTGGGCGAGCGGGGGGCAGAACCGCCGCCGCCCGCGCCGGCCAGGCCTTCCACATGCAGGATCCTGATGCCGTCGATCTTTTCCATCGGCTTGACGCTCTCGCGCACGATGCCCTCGATCCGGTCGAGCAGGCGGCGGCGGAACAGGCCGTAGCGCGCGCCATCCGAAAGAACATTCTCGGCCTCGTAGAGCAGCTTCTGAGCTTCCGCTTCTACCGCGCGCCGCACCTTGTCGGCCCCTGCGGCGATGCGGGTCTCTTCCGCCGCCTTCTCGGCGAGCGTTACTTCCACGGTCTTGCGGCGCTTGGCGCCTTCGCTCTCCTTTACCGTCTTCACGAGTTCTTCCGCCTCCACCGCCTTGGCGCGGGCCAGTTCGGCCTTTACCTGGGCTGCGGATTCCTCGAGCGACTTGGCATAGAGCGCGATGGCCTTTTCCATCCCGGCGGTCTCGACGTCCCGCTCGCGCTCGATCTCGAGCTTGCGCAGGTCGCGCTGGCGTCCCACACGGGCCTCGTCGAGACCCCGATCGGAGGAGATGCGCGCACGCTCCACCTCCTCGTTGGAAGTAATCTGCGCCTCCTGCAGCGCCTGGGCGCGGGCGATCTCGAGTTGTTCGAGTGCACGTCGGCGCTCCAACCGCGCGGATTCGAGAGCCTGCTCGCGGGCGATGTCGATCTTCTCGATTTCCTGCTTTGCGACGATTTCCGCCTGGCGCAGGGTCCTGTCGGCATCGGCACGTTCCACCTTCTTGGCAGCGAGCGTGATGGCGCGCTCTTCTTCGGCAACCTCGATGGTCTTCTTCTGGTCGATCTGGAGCATTTCGCGCGTCCTGGTGGAGGCGATGCGATCCTGTTCGAGTTTGAGCTCCGTGGCGATGCGCTGGCGTTCCACATCGTCACGTTTCCTGATCTCCCTGGTCTCGAGCGTTGCCGCGCGCGCAATCTCCAGCTCTTTCGTCGAGAGGTCGGCCGCGATGCGTTCTGCGGCGAGCGCCTTCTCCTGGGCGATGCGTGCGGCCTCCGTAGACTCGCGAGCGGAGATTTCTGCGGCGTCCAGGGCCTTGTTGCGCGCGATCTGGAGCGCACGCACGCGCTCTTCCTGCGCGATGCGGGCCGTTTCGATCGCTTCGCGGGCGGCAATGTCCTCCTGTTCGAGGGTCCGGGTCCGCTCGATTTCGCGGTTGCGAACTTCCTGCTCGCGCGCGATGCGCTCGGAATTTACCGCTGTCTCCTGAAGGATGCGTGCCTTGTCGGTCGATTCGCGGGCCGCGATCTCTGCGGCTTCGATCACCTTTGCACGTTCGATTTCCTTCTGGCGGATGTCGCGTTCGGAGGCGATGCGGGCGGCATTGATTGCCTGCTCATTGGCGATCCGCGCCTTCTCGACCAGTTCGCGCGCGGCGATCTCGGCTTCTTCCACCGCTCGCGTCCGCTCGATTTCCTTCTGGCGAATGTCGCGATCCGAGGCGATGCGCGCCTCGCTGATGGCCCGCTCGTTGGATATCCGCGCCTTCTCGATTTCCTCACGGGACTGGATCTGCGCCTGTTCGGCTTCCGTGTCGCGCGCGGCGCGCTCGCGTGCCACCTCCGCGCGCTGGATCGCACGGCGGATCTCGATTTCCCGCTGCTGTTCGAGCCGCGCCGATTCGCTCTCCCGCTCGATATCGAGCGACTGGCGCTCGGCTTCGAGGTTACGGGTGCGGATCTTGATCATCGCGTCCTGTTCGATGTCGTTTCTCAGTTTCCGCTTTTCCTCGATCTCCCCGATGATCCGCGTGAGACCTTCCGCATCGAAGCGGTTGGAGGGGTTGAAGTACTGCAGGTCGGTCTGGTCGAGATTGGTGATGGCGACGTTCTGGAGTTCGAGGCCGTTCTGGTCGAACGCCTCGGCGGCCGACTCCCGCACCTTCTGCACATAGGTGCCGCGCTTCTCGTGCATCTCCTCCATCGTCATCTCGGAGGCAATCGAACGCAGCGCCGAAACGAGCCTGCCGGAAAGCAGCGTGTTCAGCTGATCGGGCTGGAGCGTGCGCCGCCCGAGCGTCGCGGCCGCGATGGCGACTGCCTCGCGTTGCGGGCGAACGCGCACATAGAACTCGGCATCGATATCGACGCGCATCCGGTCGCGGGTGATGAGCGCGTCGTCGTTGGCCCGGGTCACCGCCATGCGCAGGACGTTCATGCTGACGGGGGTGACGTCATGGATGATCGGAAGCACGAAGGCGCCGCCGTTGATCACCACCTTCTCGCCGAAGAGGCCGGTACGGACGAACGACACTTCTTTCGAAGAGCGGCGATAGAGCCAGTTCACCAGGTAGACGATGATCGCGATGACGATCACCGCCACGATGAGCCAGAGAATGAGGGTTCCGATCAGTTGCCCCGTCATGTCTTGTTTCTCCCATCCGCCGACCCTGCGGGGGCGGCGCTTGAACGGCGGGTTGTCCCTGCCGGGTTTTCGTCTGTGCCGCCCGTGCGGCCGATCGTCTTGAAAGCACGCGTCTGATCGCGGATCGCGGTTTCCACCGGCAGACGCTCCATCGAGGAGGCGCCGTAGAAACCGTGGCAATGCCGCGTGTTCTTCATGATGAAGTCGGCATCCGGAGGCTCGGCCACCGGGCCGCCGTGCACAAGAACAATGGTCTCCGGATTGACCGAGAGCGCCGCCTCGGCCCAGCCGTCGACGAGCGCGGGACAATCGGCAAGCTTGAGCGTCGTTTCCGCCCCGATCGAGCCGCCGGTCGTGAGGCCCAGATGGCAGACGATGATATCCGCTCCGGCCACGGCCATGGCGGCCGCATCTGCCTCGGAGAATACATAAGGCGTGGTGAGAAGGTCCTTGTGTCTGGCGAGCGCCACCATCTCCACCTCGAGGCCATAACCCATGCCGGTCTCCTCGAGATTCTGGCGGAACACGCCGTCGATCAGCCCGACGGTGGGGAAGTTCTGGACGCCGGAGAAACCGATCCGCTTCACGTCGTCGAGAAAGACATCCATGGAGCGGAAGGGATCGGTGCCGCAGACCCCGGCGATGACAGGCGTGTGCTTGACCACCGGCAGCACTTCGCGCGCCATGTCCATCACGATCGCATTGGCATCGCCATAGGGCATCAGCCCGGAGAGCGAGCCGCGACCGGCCATGCGGAAGCGGCCGGAATTGTAGATGACGATGAGATCGATCCCGCCGGCTTCCTCGCATTTGGCAGAGAGACCCGTGCCGGCGCCGCCGCCGACGATCGGCTCGCCCCGGGCGATCATGGCGCGGTAGCGCGCGAGCAGATCGGTTCGAGAGAAGCCTGGCATGGGTCAGCTCCTGCCGGATGCGCCGCGGGTGCGGCTTTGGTGCAAGGCGCGGAAATGCTGTGCCAGCGCGGAGGCAAACGCTGGATCGTTGATGTGGTGCGGAAGCCGGATGATCTGCCGGTTGGCCGTTGCTCGCACCGTTTCGATAATGGCGCCGAACAGGGCGGCATCGGCTTGCGGATCCCAGAACGGATGTCCCGGCGCATCCAGCGCGGAAACGCCGCCTTCCGGCAGCAGGAAGCGCACTTGCCCTTCCATCAGATTGAGCTTTTCGCCGATCCAGCGTCCCATCCGCCGGTTCTCTTCCACGGTGGTGCGCATCAGCGTGACCTGCGGATTGTGCGGATAGAGGGTGCGGCTGCGGTAGTGCGCCGGCACCGTGTCCGGCGCACCGAAGTTCACCATGTCGAGCGCACCCACCGAGCCGACATAGGGAATCCGTGTACGGATGATCGACCCGAGGCGATCTTCGGTGGCCGGAAGAATGCCACCCATCATCATGTCGCAGATCTCGGTCGTGGACACGTCGATCACACCCTGCATCAGGCCGGAATCGATCAGCTTCTCCATCGATCTCCCGCCGATGCCGGTGGCGTGGAAAACCAGCGGCTCCCAGTCCTTTTCGATCAACTTCGTGACCTGCTGCACGCAAGCCGTCGTGACGCCGAACATGGTCATGCCGACGAGCGGGCGCTCGGCGGCGGCGCGCCGGGTTGGGTTTGGCGCGTTCTGTTCGATCCAGCTGCGCGCCATCGCGCCCATGGCATGAGCAGCATTGCCGAGCACGGCGCGCGAGAGGCGATTAAGTCCCTGGATGTCAGTAACGGAGTGCATCATCGTCACGTCGGTCGGTCCGACGTAGGCGGCGACATTGCCCGCCGCCATGGTCGAGATCATGATCTTCGGCACGCCGACAGCCAGCGTCTGCATCCCGGCGGTCGCGATTGCCGTGCCGCCGGATCCGCCGGCGGAAATGATGCCGGCAACATTCTGCTGTTTGGCGGTCCAGGCGCGGAACGCCTCCGTCATCGCGGCCACCGCTGTACCGCGATCGCCGGACGCTATGCCGGCGGACCCCAATGGCGATGCGAGCGCGACTTCTTGCGCCGAAACGTCGGCGCCCTGGTTGCGGCCGGCGGTGGAAAGATCCACGAGCCGCGTGCGAAGGCCCGCAGCCTTGATGATGTCGCGGATGTAGCGCAGTTCCTCGCCCTTGGTATCGAGCGTGCCGGCGATGATGACATGCGGCTCCTGCGGCGCGCGGGCGGCAAGCGGAGAAATATCGCCCACGCGCCGGCCATCGATCGCTGCAAGGGTGGGGCGCGAAACGGTGCGCGCCGCAGCCTCGATCCGCGCCGCGGGAACGTCCTGCGACCAGCGCGTCGGCAGCACGGGGTTGGCATTGTAGATCCGCGTCGGTCCCAGCGGCACGATCTCCGCGCGCTTGAGCGGGGCGTCGGCTCCCGGCGTATCGCTCGCTTCGGTGTCATCCGTACTGTGCCGGCCAACGCCCAGCAGGCGCTGTTGCAAATCGCGATCGGCGGCGAGCGTCTGCGAGGCGATGATGCGGTGGATCCGCCCGTTGACCATGATGGCCACCGGGTCGGACATCTGGGTGGCAACGCCGATATTCTGCTCGATCACGAGGATCGAGACATCGCCCTCCGCGGCGAGAGCGACCAGCGTTTCCTCGACATGCGCGACGATGACAGGCGCAAGGCCTTCGGTCGGTTCGTCCATGATGAGCAGGCGTGGATTCATCAGGAGCGCGCGGCTGATCGCCAGCATCTGCTGCTCGCCGCCGGAAAGCTGACCGCCGCCATTGCGCCTTCGCTCGGCAAGGCGCGGGAACACCTCGTAGATGCGTTCCGGCGTCCAGTTGCCTTTGCCCGTCGACACCAGGCGCAGATGCTCGTCCACCGTCAGCGATCGCCACAGGCGGCGCCCCTGCGGCACATAGCCGATCCCCATCCGCGCGATCTCTGCCGGCGAGCGCCCGACCAGTTCCTCCCCCATGAAGCGGATCGATCCGGAAGTGGGGCGGACAAGGCCCATGATCGCCTTGCACATCGTGGTCTTGCCCATGCCGTTCCGCCCGACGACGGAGAGCACGCCGGAATAAAGCGAAAGATCCACGCCCTGAAGGGCGTGGCTTCTGCCGTAGAAGACGTTCACGCCTTGCAACTGGAGCACCGGCGCGGAAGAACCCATCGGGCGGAGCGGACGTTCAGCCATGTCCGCCTCCGAGGTAGAGTTCCTGCACTTCCGGGTCGTCCTCGATTTCCTCGGGCCGGCCTTCCTTGAAGATGCGGCCGTTGTGCATCATCGTAACGCTTTCGACGACGCGCAGTGCGACATCCATGTCGTGTTCGATGATGATGTAGCCGATATGGCTCGGCAGCGAAGTAAGGATGTGGATCAGGTCGCGTCGTTCCGTGGGCGACAGACCCGCCGCCGGTTCGTCGAACAGGACGAATCGGGGCGCGCCCGAGAGCGCGAGCGCAATTTCGAGTTGCCGCTGCTGGCCATAGGCCAGTTCACCGACCAGGCGGTCCTTCTCGCCGGTCAGATGCACGGCTTCCACCAGCATTTCCGCGGCATTGACCAAGGCATCGTCGGCGCGCGGTCGTATCAGCGAGAACCGGTTTCGCGAAACGCCGCGGCAGGCGAGATAGACATTGTCCAGCACGCTCAATCCGCTGAAGAGCGAGGATATCTGGTAGGTGCGGCGCAGGCCCCGGCGAATGCGTTCGTAAGGTGGAAAGACCGTAACATCCTCGCCGAAGAAGCGGATCAAACCCGCGGTCGGGAGAAAATCACCGGTGATGCAATTGAACAGCGTGGTCTTGCCTGCGCCGTTCGAGCCGAGCACGGCTCGCCGTTCGCCCGGCTTCACCGACAGCGTGACGTCCGAGATCGCGGCCAATGCCCCGAACGTCTTGCTGATGCCGCGCAGCTCGAGCGCATTGCCTGAGGCGGCATGGCTCGATCCAGGCAGGTTCATGCGGGAAGGCGCGACGGGCGCGTTCATGCCCCGTCTCCCGTTGTGGCGGCGTTGCGCGCCGCAAGCTGCGCGCGCCAGCGATCCCACAGGCCGAGCACACCATCCGGCGAGAACAGCACGATCGCCAGGAAGCCGATCCCGATGATGAGCTTGAAGCGGTCCACCGAGAATCCGAAGAAGCCTAAGATATCGGCCGAGAACACCTGCAGCAGCACGTAGATAAAGGCGCCGATGAAGGGGCCGAGCGGGCGGCGCATCCCGCCGACCACCGCGACCACGAGGATGTCGATTGCGGAGGAAATACCGATCGTGCCGGGCGCGATTTGCGCATTCTGCCACACCAGAAGAATGCCGCCCGCGGAGGCAAAGATGCTCGCAAGCGCATAGGCCGCCACGCGATGGGCGGTCACGTGGAAGCCCAGTGCAGCCATGCGACGCGGGTTGTCACGCACGCCCTGAAGCGCAAGTCCGAAGGGCGAGCGCTCGATATAGACCACCGCAAAATAGCAGAGCGTGGCGCTGGCGAGGGTGAGATAGTAGAAGGCCACGGGGTCGCGCCAGTTCACGCCGAAAAGCTGCGGCGGCAACACGAGATTGAATCCGGAATAGCCGTTGAAGACCGAGTAGTTCTGTCGCGTGAAATAGAAGAAGGCCGCTGCGATCGCGAGCGTGATCATGATCGTGTAGATGCCTTCCGTGCGGACGGCGAGTGCGCCCGCTATCGTTGCGAAAAGCGCCGCGATCAGGAAGGCGGCAGGAAGCACGATCCACCAGGAAAGGCCGAGGCTGACATTGAGCACGCCCGATGGCCCGAGGATCGCCACCATGTAGCCGGCCATTCCCGCAATCGACATCTGCAGCAGGCTCACCATTCCGCCGTACCCGGCGAGGAACATCAGGCTGAGCCCGATCATGCCCAGAATGAAAGTCCAGCCCATCACCTGGAACAGCCAGAAATTGTTGGCCACGACCGGCAGGAACAGCAGGATCAGCCCGACGACCCACCACCGCGTGGGAATGCGCTCGAACCACATTCGCTGCTCGGCGCGGTCGGCGAGGCGAGGGATGTGATCTGCGACCGACATGGCTATCGCCTCATACCCAGAAGGCCCTGCGGCCGGAACGCCAGCACCGCCGCCATGATGAGGAAGGTGAAGACCACCGAATAGGTCGGCGCATAGACAAAGCCCATCTGCTCGGCCACCCCGATGATCAGCGCCCCCAGCGCCGCACCGACGATCGACCCCATGCCGCCTACGATCACCACCACGAGGCTGGCCAGCAGGAAACGCGTATCCTCGCCCGGCGACAGCGACTGGAACGTGGCACCGATGATCCCGGCGATACCGGCAAGCCCGGCGCCGAAACCGAACACCGTCAGGAAAACCAGCTGGATGCGCACGCCGGACGCCGCCAGCATCTCGCGGTCGTCGACGCCCGCGCGGATCAGCGTGCCCAGCGCGGTGCGGTTCAGAACGAGCCACATCGCGATGCCAATCACGATGGCCGCTATCAGGATCCATATCCGCACGGACGGGTAGCGCAGCCAGGTGACTGCGCCGGTCGCGGCGTTGAAGTTGCTCACCAGCGGCAATTCCATCGGTCCCTGCAGGAATTGCGGCGCCAGGATCGAATAGGATTGCCCGCCCCACCACCACAGCATGAGGTCGGCAAACACGATCGAAAGGCCGATGCTGACCAGCGTCTGGCGCAGTTCTTCACCTTCCATCTTGGAGAAGATGAAGCGCTGCATCAGAAGCCCGATCAGCCCTACGACGATGAAGACAACCGGAAAGGCCAGCAGCCACGAACCCGAGGCGGTCGCGATCTCGTAGCCGAGATATCCGCCGATCAGGAACAACGAGCCATGCGCGAGATTGACGATGCGCATCAGGCCGAAGATCAGGGTGAAGCCCGCCGCCACCAGGAAATAGAGCGCGCCAAGCGTGATGCCGCCCAGCAGTGCATTGAGGAAAATCTGCTTGCGGCCCCAACTCGCCGCCAGTTCAGGCGGCCACGGTGCCAGCACAAGCCACAGGAACGCCGCGACCAGGACGATGATCGTCAGGCTCCAGTATGGATACTGCTTGATGAAGTTGTCCATCTCAGAACGGCCCGGCAGCTTCCCGTGGCGGACTTTGCCACCTTTGGAGCGAAGGCTAGATTGGGGTTTCCGGTCTGTCTTTCCCTCAACGTCTCTTCTTTAGCCCCAACGTCTCATCTTTCAGTGCGGCGGCACCTCCTTCAGTGCGTGAGGCTTGCGACGCTGCGCCGGTAGGCGCTCGGCGGTACGACGCCATTGGCTATGAAGAACCGCGAGAAGCTTGCCGGGGTCGCAAAGCCAAGGTCGAGGCCGATCTCGGAAACCGTCTCCGCGCCCTTGGCCAGTCGCTCGATCGCGCACTCCATGCGCAGCGCGTTCCGGAAAATCGTGGGAGGCAGCCCCATCTGCTCGCGAAACAGCTTGAAGAAATGCGGGCGCGAAAGGCCGGAGCTTCGCGAAATCTCGGCAAGGTCGACAGGTTCGCCGAGCCTCTCGCTCAGCAGGTTTATCGCCCGCCGCAGGCGGAAATCACGCAATACCGAGCACGGGGCAGCCGGCCTGTCGCTCGCGCTCGTCCATTGCCAGGTCTGGTCGAAAGCCGCCTGGGTTAGGGCACTGAGCCGGTCTTCGAAAGAGCCGTCGCTGCCGCCATGGGCGGCAAGCAGACGCGCGGTTTCCGACGCAAGCCGGGTGATGTGATCGCTCATTTCGACGGCGGGCCTGCCGAAGCGCAGGATTTCAAAGGCCGTATGGCTCGCATCTGCGAACCACCCCGGGCGAATGTAGAGGACAAGCGTCAGCGTTGGTCCGCGACGGTCGACAGGTGCAAAGTAATGCGGTTGCCATGGACTGATGGCCGTCGCGTTCGCGGGCGTGAGCGGCAGGGTCTTGCCGTCAATGACCACACTGGCGCCCGGGCCGCTGACATGAAAGATCAGATGCCCCTCGCGATGGGCATGCGGCGCCATGGGGCGATCCAGCTCGTACAGACAAGCGCGGCCGAACGCACCATGTGCGACCGCGTGCGCAATACTCATCGGTTTCCTCCCCGCCCATCTTTGTGCGCGGTTGTCGTCGAATTTATAGGGAGATCGTGCTGTGGCAACAGGCAAATCGCCTCGGCGCCGGCCCCGGCCGTGTGCCCCGCGCCGGATGTTTCCTGTTTCGTACTCACCAGGCGGCCTCGAGGATGCGACGGCAGTCGCCTGGGGTCAGCCGCCGGGGATTGACCAGGGCTCCCGGGTCGTTCGCTGCCATCTCGGCAAAGCGGTCGAACCGGGACGGATCGATGCCGATCTCGCGCAAGGACGTCGGCATGCCGATGGCGCGGGCAAAAGCGCCGATTTCGGCGCTGAAGCGCGGCGCCTGCGTTTTCCTGGCGAATGTTTCGGCCATGGCGGCGTAGCGGTCACCCACGGCTTCGGCGTTGAAGTCGGCCATCGCCGCCATCAACGGCGCATGGAGATCGCCATGCAGGACGTCGGGACCGAGTTCAGCCTTGATCGGATCTGCAAGCGCATCGACGCCGCCGACCGCTTTTTCCAGCGCGAGCCCGGCGGTCAATGCCGCGGCCATCAATTCGCGCTGCGCTTCGCGATCGGTGGGCGAAGCGAGCGCCACCGGCAGCCAGCGTGTCAGCCCCTTTGTACCCTCCAGTGCGAGGGCGTCTGCCGGCGGGTGATAGACGGGACTGGCATAGGCCTCGATGGCGTGGACCAGCACCTCCATGGCAGCAGCGGCGAGGTGATGGGAGGACGCTCCCTCAAGCACTGTCGGATCGGCGATGATCCGGTCGGGGCGGGGACAGGTTACCGTCTGGCCTTGTCCGACGCGCACCCGCCGCGCCAACCCGAAATCGCAAAGGCTGGCCGGAACGGCGATCAGCACAAGGCGGTCGCCGCGCCGCAAGGCGTGCTCGGCGGCAAGCCGCGCCTGTCCCACGGCTGCAGCTCCGCCCACGGCGATGAGCGTGTTTGTGCGGATGTCGCTCAAGGCGTCCAGGATCCTTGATGTTGCGTTTCCGGGAGGCGTGGCCCGACCAACCCGTGCCAGGCTGATCGTGGTTTGGCCGAGTGCCTCCTGCACGCGCGTGCAAACGGCCATGCTTGCAGGCTCGTCGTCGACGAGCGCCAGCGCCCGAGCGAGTGGCCCCACTTCCTCCGGAAGCGCGTCCTCGATCGCAGCTTCTGCGAAATGGGTGCGTGTAAGGTAGCCGATCAAGGTCATCGGAGATGCTCTTGGCGCACGGCAACATGGAATCCGCGGGTGGCGGATTTCCTGAAAGAGACAGCGGCCGGCTCAGAACGCCGGCCGCCCTGGATGACGCAGGGTGACGGCCGCTCAGCCGCCCGCGCGCAGCTTGGGACAGTCAACCACGGTGCGCGACGGCAACCCGATGGCCCGGAACTGATCCGCCGTCATGCCGAGCGTCTGGTTCACGTTCTCGGTCTTGGCGACCATCTTGCTGGTCATGTTGCCGTCCGGTCCGTCGACCACTTCGTTGACGAACACGGTTCCGGTCGCCTGCCGGTTCTCGTTCAGCGTGATCTTGCCGATCGGGCTGTCGAGCTGGAGCTTGTTCAGCGCTTCCTTGAACTTCGCCTGCCCGTTCGAGAGATCGCCCCCGGCTGCTTCGAGCCCCTTGATGGCCGCAAGCGTGGCGACGTAGTAGCCCAGGCCAAAGAGCGACGGCGAGGGCAGGCGCTTGTCGGCGGGGAAGCTGTCCTGATAGAGCTTCACATAAGAGGTCCAGGCCGGGTCGGTGTTGTCGGCGGCGAAGGGGCCCGAAGTCGGCGTGCCCTTCAGCGCATCTTTCGCCTTGCCCTTCGCCGTCAGCACCGTCTGGTCGGCCATGATCGTGCCGCCAATCAGGCGGGTCTTTTCACCCGCCTGCTGATACTGGTTCAGGAAGTTGATCGCATCGGTGCCGCCGAGGCCCAGATAGATCGCATCCACATTGTCCGGCATCTGCGCGATGATCCCGCCGAAGTCGGACTGGCCGAGCGGCTGCCAGAAGCGCTGGACGATGTCGCCGCCCGATTTGCAGAAGTCCACCGCGAAGCCCATGAAGTTGGTGTAGCCGAACGAGTAATCGGCTGCGATCGTCGCCACACGCTTCCAGCCCTTGGTCTTCACGACGTAGTTGCCGAGGCCGAAGCCCCATTGCGAGCCGTCGAGGTTGAAGCGGTAGAAGTTCGGCGCGGGATCGACCCACGTCGTCTCGAGCGCGCCGGAAATGCCGTTGATCACCACCTTGCCGGGGATGGTCTTGGCAAAATCGCGCATGGCGATGCCTTCCGAGCCGGAAAGCGGGCCGATGATGAAGTCGACGTTGTCCTGCTCCACCAGCTTGCGAGCCATGCGAACCGTCGTGTCAGGCTTGGTGTCCGTCGGAGCAACGACGGTTTCGATCTTCTTGCCGGCAATGGTGTTGTTGACCTGCTTGAGAGCCAGTTCGACATTGCGGACGCCGTCCTGGCCACCGGTTGCGAACGCGCCTTCCAGCGCGACCAGAATGCCGATCTTGATGGTGCCGCTTTGGGCGAGAGCCGAGCCGGGCAGCAAAAGGGCGGCCGCCGCGGCCGCGCCGAGCAGTGACTTGCGCATTGTTGTTCCTCCCTCTGACGCGAAAGGGAGAATCCGGTCTCACGCCGGACCTTCCCCATGCGCGCATCCTGGCGCGCCCCTCCGGCCGCGCCTTCCGCGAAAGCTGCAGCCCAAAGCTGAAACCGCCCATATCCAAGCGTCTCATTTTCGCGGGCGCTGTCATGTTCGGGGAGTAGCTGGCGGGGATCGGCGGCTCGCTCCTGGGCGGACGAAGCCGCTTCCGGCGGGTTTGCCGTGGGGGGAGGCCGATTTGTGGAGATCGACCATGCGCGCACTGTGTTGGCACGGTAAAGGTGACGTTCGCGTCGACACGGTTCCCGAACCAAACGCGTTGCTACGGAACGATCCCTTCTATCGCTCGTTCACTCAACGCTGCAACATTTCCCAGGATTATCCGGATTTCGTGCACGCGCTTCCCGAGTGCCATCCATGACCTCAACCCAAAACATCAGGCGTTTGCGTGCTGCTATCCCGGTCCACCATCGCAGCGAAAAGGCGTCTGCCTACCTTGTAGCTTCGGCGGTCGTGGTCGGGGCGCTGGCTGCAATGGCCATGGTGAATCGCCATCTTGCGAAGAACGCTGAGCGTGACAATCCGGCTTCCGGCCGCTTCCTCGACGTTGACGGCGTGCGGCTGCACTATGTTGAACGCGGTTCAGGTGAGCCGCTGGTTCTTCTGCACGGCAACGGCAGCATGATCGGGGATTTCGAATCCAGCGGTCTGATTGATCTCGCATCCAAGAACTACAGGGTCATTGTTTTCGACCGTCCCGGATTCGGCCACAGCGACCGCCCGCGCGGCGTTGTGTGGACACCGGACGCCCAGGCGGATCTCATCAGGCACGCCCTCGCGCGGCTCAACGTCTCAAACGCAACCGTTCTGGGACACTCATGGGGCGCGTCGGTTGCCGTGGCACTGGCCCTGAAATATCCCGATCTGACGCGTGGATTGGTCCTTGCCTCAGGTTACTACTATCCCACTGCAAGACCCGACGTCGTCGCGATGGGCGCGCCGGCCTTGCCCGTCATCGGCGATATCCTCAGTCATACCCTGTCGCCGCTGATCAGCCGGGCGATTTGGCCGCTGATGCTGGCAAAAATCTTCGGTCCTCGATCCGTGCCGGAGAAGTTTGGAGCATTTCCAAAGGAAATGGCGCTGCGTCCTTCACAGATCCGGGCATCCGCCGCGGAGTCGGCCCTGATGACTCCGGACGCCATTAAGTTTCGCAATCGGTACGCGGATTTGAAGATGCCAGTGGTGATCATTGCAGGCGAGGAAGACCGACTGATCGACATTGACACGCAGTCGGCCCGACTGCATTCAGACATTTCCCAAAGCAGGTTTCACCGAGTCGCCGGAAACGGCCACATGATCCAGCAGACAGCCACGGATCAGGTGATGTCGGCGATACGGGAAGTGGCGAGCAGCGCATCGAAACTTGAAGCAGCGGAGTAGCGTCTGAAGCCCTTGCGCGAAGCGGGCCTCTCACGGGGCGCCGCTTCTGACGCAAAGCAGCCGATTTCTGCTATTTGCATTTTTGGATCGTTCGGCGTCATCATATGTTGATGGCCTCTCGGACGAGGCCCTCATTCATCGGTGGAGGACGGACGTGACAATTTCGACGGAACGCGCGGTGATTGCCGGTGGCTGCTTCTGGGGCGTACAGGATCTGATCCGCCGCTATCCCGGCGTGATTTCGACTCGCGTGGGGTATACCGGCGGCGAGGTGCCGAACGCGACCTATCGCAACCACGGCAATCACGCCGAAGCCATTGAGATCATCTTCGATCCGAAAGTGATCAGCTATCGTAAGCTCCTGGAGTTCTTTTTCCAGATCCACGACCCCTCGACCTTGAACCGCCAAGGCAACGACCGCGGCGCCAGCTACCGTTCGGCCATTTTCTATATCAATGATGAGCAGAAGCGGGTAGCGCTGGATACCATCGCCGACGTCGATGCCTCCGGCCTTTGGCCGGGCCAGGTCGTGACCGAGGTGACGCCCGCCGGGCCTTTCTGGGAGGCGGAGCCTGAGCATCAGGATTATCTCGAGAAATATCCTGACGGCTACACTTGTCATTTCATCCGACCGGAATGGACGCTGCCGCGCCGGGCGGAACAGACGGAGCCAGGGGTAAGGGGAACTGGGTGAGGGTCTGCGCGCTCTCGACCGGCCTGCCGCATCATCCAATTGCGTCGAGCATGCCCACTGGATCACCGGCGGCGACAGCGCCGCCGGTGATCGCTAGGTCAGGCCGCCTTGGCGGTTGTTTTCGCTACATGGGTGGCGATCGCATCCATCAGCGCCGGCGACAGGCAATCATAAGGCTCCAGATCGAGCTCCTTGAGACGCGACCTGATACCCGCCATCTCCGACGGCGCGACGCCCGATTCAATTACGGACGACACGAACGCCGCGAACCCCGGGGCCGCCGAGCCGGCTTCCTGGAATAGTTCGGGGTGGATGAAGTCGAGGCCGTAGAACGGATGCCCCTTGTTCTCGATCCGGCCATACATATGCGCACCACAGCCCTTGCAGGCGTAGCGCTGGATCGTCGCGGATGTATCGACGATCTGCAGCTTGTCGCCGTTTTCCAGCACCGTCACGTTCTCGCGCGGCACCACCGCAACCACCGAGAAGGTTGCGCCTTCGGGCTTCCAGCACTTGGTGCAGCCGCAGGCGTGATTGTGGGCGACATCGCCCTTGATGCCGACCTTGACCTGTTTGTCCGCGCATTTGCAGACGAGGGTGCCGCCGGCAAAGCTCCCTGATCCCTTTTTGACGCCGTTGTCGACCGATGGGTGGATATAAACAGTCATGGGCCTATCCTCCTGTGCTTGACGTTGTTTGATTCAGAACACGACGACCGAACGGATCGATTTGCCTTCGTGCATCAGATCGAAGCCCTTGTTGATGTCCTCCAGCTTGAGGACGTGGGTGATCATAGGGTCGATCTCGATCTTTCCGTTCATGTACCAATCGACGATCTTCGGCAC